>NZ_CAKJTM010000047.1:35772-40332 GCF_917627345.1 Protofrankia sp. CiP3
CCGGTGCGTCCGGTGCGTCCGGTGCGTCCGGTGCGTCCGGTGCGTCCGGTGCGTCCGGTGCGTCCGGTGCGTCCGGTGCGTCCGGTGCGTCCGGCGACGCGGAGCGCGTCCTGCGGCTTGGCCCGCTCGGGGTCGATCAGATCAGTGCGATCGTGGCCGGCTACGTGAGCGATGAGGACCTGCCGGTGGCGGCCGAGGCGGTGGCCGTGTCCTCTGGCGGAGTCCCGGCGCGGGTCCACGAGGATGCGGCTGGCTGGGCGGTTGCCCGCGCCGGTGAGCGGGTCGGCAAGACAGCCGTGCGGGTGGCGACAGGCCGCCTGGACCTGGTCGCGGCTGAGCAGGCAATGGTCGCCGAGGTTCTGGATCTGCAGCGGGCGAGGACTCGCCGTGCCGTCTCGCCAGTCGTTTGCGCCCGCCCGGCTGGTGAGACGGAGACCGTCGTCTGCCCGTACAAGGGGCTGGCGCGCTTCGACGAGCAGGACGCCCCGTACTTCTTCGGGCGGGAACGGCTTGTCGGGCAGCTGGTGACCCGCTGCATTGCCACGCCGCTGCTGGCCGTGGTGGGCCCGTCAGGCAGCGGGAAATCGTCGGTGGTGCGGGCCGGACTGGTGCCGGCGCTGCGATCGGGCGTGCTGCCGGGCAGCGACCGGTGGCGGATCCGGCTGCTGCGGACCGGCACGACAGACCCGACCGCGCTGGACCTCGACAGCGGCAGCAGGGGGAACGAGCTTGTCGTCCTGGACCAGTTCGAGGAAGCAATCACCATGTGGACGCAGGAGGGCCGGGAGGAGCTGATCGACCGCCTGGTCGGCGCACTCGAACGCGCTGACGGGCGCTTTCGCGTCGTCCTCACCGTGCGTGCGGACTGCTACGGCCGGTTCGCCCGCCATCCCGCGCTCGCCCGCCTCATTGGCGACAACACCGTCCTCGTCGGTCCGATGGCTGTGGGCGAGCTGCGACAGGCGATTGAGAAACCCGCCCGGGTTGCCGGGCTGGACCTCGAGGAAGGGTTCACGGACGCGGTCCTGGCCGACGCACGGCAGGAGCCGGGGGCACTGCCGCTGCTGTCCACCGCGCTGTTGGCGACCTGGGAGCGCCGTGACGGCCAGACACTTCGTGTCGCCGCCTACCGCGAGGCGGGCGGTGTCGCCGGGGCGATCACCCGGCTCGCCGACGGCGTCTATGACAGCCTCGATGACGAGGGGCGGGCGATTCTCCGCCGCCTGTTCCTCCGGCTCGCCACTCCTGGCGAGGACGGAGCTGACCTGCGACGCCGCGCGCCGCGGTCCGAGCTGGCTGGCAGCGAACAGGCGGAGGCCGTGCTCACCGCCTTGATTGGGCGACGGCTGGTCATCGCGGCCGACGACACGGTGGAGGTCGCGCACGAGGCGCTGCTGCGGGAATGGCCCAGGCTGCGGACCTGGCTGGAGGCCGACCGCGACGGCCACCGGGTGCACCGCCACCTCACCGAGAGCGCCAGCGCCTGGGTAGCGGCCGGTCATGCTCCGGGCGACCTCTACCGCGATGCCCGGCTACAGGCCGCCAAGGAATGGGCGGATGCCTATCCGGGTGACGCCAACCCACTGGAACAGTCATTCCTCGCGGCATCCACAGCCGCGGAGGAACATGCGCTGCACGACGCCCGGCGAGCCGCCCGGCGGCTGCGCTCGCTGGCCTCCGTGCTGGCCGCGCTGCTCGTGGTCGCGTTGGTCAGCACGGGTCTGGCGGTCATGCAGCGAAGCACGGCGGACCACCAGGCGCGGCTGGCCCACGCCGCCACCAGGTCGGCGCAGGCCGCCCAGCTGGCGACGGTGGCCGCCAGCCTCGGCGCTGACCAGGTCGATCTGGCGCTGCTGCTCGGCGTGGAGAGCTACCGGCTCCAACCATCCCGGGATACCGAAGCCGGCCTGCAGACCGCGCTCGTTCACACCCCTGCCAGCCTCGACCGGGTCATTCGTTTCGATGCGCCCAACCTGCTGCCGCTGGTCCCCCCGTCGGTGAGCTGGGACGGGCGGCTGCTCGCCGAGCCGCGACGGGACGGCACGGTCCGGCTGTGGGACCTGCGTACCGGCCAGGTCCAGCGCACACTGCGCTGGCACACCAGCCGCGAACTCGCACTCTTCAATGCGGACGCGACACTGCTCGCCGTCGGCGGGAACGACGGAACCGTGGTCATCTGGGATGTCACCAGTGGTGAGCAGATCGGAGCGCCGATCCGGGCCGGCAGCGGGCTTGCCTACGGACAGTTCGATCCGACTGACTCCTCCCGGCTTTTTGTGATCGACAACAACGGTCAGATCGCGTTGTGGGACCGCTCGGCCCCTGACACACCGCGGCAGATCGGGGCGTCGCTGCACTTCCCGGCGAAACCTGGCGACATCCCAATGGTCATGATCAACGCGGACGGGAGCCGGCTGGCCGCTGGGATCTTCGGCGGCTCGTCGACACGGATATGGGATGCCCACGCCGGGACGGTCCTGTGGGATCTTCCCGGGGCACCTGGTTTTTTCGCCTCCGATGCTGTCACGTTGCCTACTACGCTTGGTGATCGCGTGATGCTGTGGGATGTCCGCAGCGGTCAGCTGCGCCAAGCGCCGCTGACCGGCTTCACAGCGGCCTTCGCCGGCATGCTGATCAGTAACGACGGGCGCCGCCTCGCGCTCAATGACGGAGCCAGCTTCATCCGGGTGTTCGACATACCTTCGGGCCAGCAGGTCGCGGTCCTGCCACTCCACGAGCGTGCGACCACCTCGACCGCCTTCTTGCCCGATGGACGACTGATCGCCAGTGGCGTGGCTGAGGTCGATATCTGGCGCCTGGACAGCGCCACGTCACCGCTGGGCAGGACCCTGCAAGGACATACCGGCCGGGTCACGGGCACCTTCTTGCCCGGTGATACCAAAATTGTCACTCAAGGTATTGATGATCGAAAGGTTCTGCTGTGGGACGCGGCCAGCGGCCGCTCCGAGGGCCGATTACTCGACGGCGCCGTTGCGCCCCCCGTCGCGTTCAGCCCGGACGGGGCGTTGCTCGCCGCGCCGGGCCAGGATGGGACGTTCCGGTTGTGGGAGCGGGCCAGCGGGGCCGACCTGGCAGTTCTTGCCGGCTCCCAACCAGCCGGAAGCTTCTCCGCTATCGCATGGAGCCCGGCGGGAGGGCGGGTCGCGGTGGCTTCCGGCGGTTCTGTCCTGCTGTGGGACGTCCGTGACCCCAGACAGCCGCATCTCGTGGGGAAGCTTGCCACGGCGGGCGTGGCTCATCCGGGCGTTCCGGATGGTTTGTACCCCTTCTACAGCCACGACGGGCGCTGGCTTGCTGTCGAGGATCTCCCGGGCCGCATCGTCACCCTGTTCGACACCGCCACCGGCAGCCCGGTGTGGTCGCAGCTGCTGGAGGCCACCGCCGACGCCCCAGCGTTGGCGTTCTCACCGGACAACGCAACGATCGCGATCGGTTATGGCACGGTAGCGGTCGGTGTCGTCGAGTTCCGCGACGCGAGGACGGGGACCTTGCGGCGGACATTGCAGACACCGAGCAGCGGCGGGGTCGACTTCCTCCGCGATGGCAGCGTCGTGATGACGACAAGTGACATCGGCGGGAACGGCAGCGCACACCTGTGGGATGCCGCGACCCTTGCGCCGATAGGCGTAGCCATGCCGCAGCCGCGCGGCGGATACTCCCTCGCGCGCAGCCTGGACGGCGTCACCGTGTTGACCGGCACGTCCGAGGGGGCTGTCCAGATCTGGGACGTCAGCACCGAGACCTGGGCGATGGTTGCCTGCCGTATCGCGGGGCGCAACCTCACCCGAACGGAATGGAGCCGCTACCTGTCCGGTGAGCCCTACCGACGTACCTGCCCTCAATGGCCAGAGCACCCGTGAGGTGACGGCGGGTCGAGGTCCGGCCGTGCCGTGTTCCCACCGATTCCCACCGCGACCGCACCGATCACCTGGAGGCCGAAGCCGACGTAGAAGCTTCTGACGGAGGCATGCTGCGTGATTACGGCCAAACCGGTGGCGGCGAGCAGGTATCCGCCGACGAACAGGACCCGGCCGAGCCGGCTCAACCTCCGCCAACAGGGCGCGGCCCGACGGATCTGGCCGCTGGCCATGCACATGAACACCCCGCCGGCCACCAGGAGCACGCCCCTGGTCAGCCGCCCGTCGTACACCCCGAGTTCAGCGGCGGTAGCGACATGCCCGTGCGTGGCCGCGGCCGCCTGGGCAACACCACCGGCGATGAGTCCCAGACCTGCGAGCTCCACCAACACACCGATCATCCAGCGGCCCCTGGGCATGCGCCACATCCTTACCGACACATCACCGACACATCACCGTCATATCCTTACCGGCCGCCGGCCCGAATTCCGGCGTTTCGACCATTCCGTCCGGCATCCCGGCCCGCCGGTAAGGCGCTCATGGCGACAGCGCCGGACGTGTGCTGAAGCCGGGAGGCACTCGCCGTCCAGGGAGGCCGTTATCCGCGGGGCATACCCGAAGCGGAAAGGCGCCGGCCCGCGCGAAGCCGCTCTGGCGGGAAAGTCAGCGGCCCTGGCGGGGC
>NZ_CAKJTM010000047.1:40682-41835 GCF_917627345.1 Protofrankia sp. CiP3
GGTGTTCTACCGGGGCCGACGAGCCGGGGTACCCGTGCATCGCGAAGCAATGTGCGGGGAGCGATGAAGCGAGGCGCCGGCTGGCGCCGGCAGGCCCTGGATGAACTTCCAGCGCCGACCACTAAGAGCGACCGGCAATAGGGGACGCGGCGTCGCGGGGCTGGGGCACGCACCTCGCTGTGTTGTCGTCGGTCACCACCCAATACCAGGGTGGCTCCCTCCGCCGCCTCGCGATGCACGCACCCCAGCCCCGCTCCTTGATCCACGCCCCTATTGCCGGGCGCTCTAACCATTTCAGACTCGGGTCGTGGATTGGTTGCGGATCGGCGGAAGCCGGGCGGACAGTATCTGCAACCTTGTCACCACCGGTATGCAACCAGCGATCGGCAGTCTCGATATGGCGCAGAGCTCGACGCAACGCCAGCGGGGGGACCGCAAACGACGTCCGCTCACCAGCGGAGCGGCGACTCCGTGAGAGAGGTGGCTACTTGTGCACAACAGCAATAACGGCCGGTTCGACGCGTTGAGCGAGCGGTCCTTGCTGGGCATGCTGGGGGCCCGTGAACGATGTCGACGTAGCCCGTCCACTCGGGTCCAGGTGCTCCGACAGATCGTTGATCTGTACAACAGGGTGATTCACCCCAGCGATCCCGACGATGCAGTGGACGCGGCGCGATCGCTCCTGCGGCTCCTGCGCGATGTCGGCTATCACGATGCCGGCTACAAGGAACGGGCTGAGCGGGTCCTTGCGGAGGCGTTCCCCAGCCGTGAACTGGAAGCCGTCGTGCGCATGGCTCGGACTGTCAGTGGGCAGGCCAGTGGGGATGATCGCCAGTCGGATGATGTTACGGGCTCTGCCCATGCCTCCGCTGCTCTCATCCGCCAGCTCCAGGCCCGTTCTCCAGGCGTGGCGAAACCGCCCGCGGACCTGGCCGATCTGATCGCGCTCAACGCCACCGGTGCCCAGTTGGCCGGGGTGGACCTGTGCGGCGCCCGCCTGTTTGACGCTGATCTGTCCGGTGCCCAGCTAGCTGGAGCTAATTTGTCAGATACGGTGCTGTTCGGTGCCGATTTGTCCGATACCATACTGGCCGGGGCGGACCTGTGCGGTGCGCTGTTGGCCGGTGCTGATTTGTCCGACACCGTGCTGGCT
>NZ_CAKJTM010000047.1:42300-43014 GCF_917627345.1 Protofrankia sp. CiP3
GGAGCGGACCTGTCCGGTGCCCAACTGGACAGGGCGGCCCTCGTCGATGCCCGGTTGGACGGGGCGAACCTCACCAGCGCGGCCCTTGTTGACGCCCGCCTGGACGGGGCCAGTCTCATCGGTGCCCAGCTCGACCGTGCGAATCTCGAGGGTGCGCAGTGGTCGACGGGTACGCGCTGGCCGGACTCAGGGTGGGCACGACGGATGTGGGACGCCTCAGAGGAGGTGTCCGCTGGCGTGTTCCAGGTCCGGCCGGATCCGGGCTGGGAGCGAGCGGATTTCCCGCCTTTTGTCTGACCCGGCGATGCGGGGTTTCGATGATCCTGGCGGAAGAACCGATGTCAGCGGAGGCCAACGAACGCGCTGGGGGCTGCCAGGGGCTCCGGTACAGTCACTCAGCATCTCACAACAGGGACGCGGTGCGGTTTTATCGTTCGTTCTTAAAAGCAAAAGCCGTCCAAAAAAGATCGAATGGCGTGCCGGCATAGCCGTGGGGAAGGCGCCACGGCCCGCGGTGCCGGAATTATGAAGCCGGATCCTCCACCCGGGGTGCGGCAGTGTGTTTCCGCACGCGCGTGCTGATCGACCGACTGGCTAGGGATCTGTAATGAATTAACAAATGCATCCTCGGGAGCATCTTCGCAGGTCGCGGGCCTGCAGAAGGCTCAAAATGAACAAGTTATTTCATTACGAATTCTAAGTGGCTGGTGGGCA
>NZ_CAKJTM010000048.1:0-37984 GCF_917627345.1 Protofrankia sp. CiP3
GGATGGTTGGTCGGCTGCGGGTGAGCAGTATGTGCCACAGGAGTGTGTGCCGGGGACGTGTGCGGATTCGTTGCCGTCGGGGGATGGGGCGTCTGGGCAGGGGACGGATGGTGGTTGTGGGTTGGCGGAGGGTTCGTTGCCGTTGGCGGCTACCTGTGTGCCGGACGAGCCCGATCCTGATCCTGCTGCCGCCGGTGGCAAGGGCCGTCCACCCGGCGGCGGGAAGCCGCCCGCTCCACCGACCTCCCCCGACTCACCCACCAACCCCAACGACGACGGCGACATTGATAAATATTCGGTCGATCAGCTATATGATGCAGCATCGGCCCCCTATGGAAAGGCTAGAGTTGATGCGGATGGAAAGATTATCCGCGGTCAGAGTAACGCTGGTCGCTCGCTTCAGAAACACGCAGATTCTTCTCGCGGGGCGGTGCATTCGAGCATCTTTCCGGGGCTCGCATCCGACGCGGAGCGTACAATGATGGGCAATAGGATGGTAATGGATCTACTCCGGAACCCGGAAGCAATTGAAAACATAGAACCTGCTTCTAATCACTATGGAGGAAGTTTGCGTGAATTTTGGGATCGAAGTGGATGGGGGGCGCGTTGGAGCATGCGAGGTGGAAGATTGACATTTGAAGGGTTTTTGGCGCGGTGACAGATGTTATGATCGGCGGTGATAGCTACCGAATTTCTTTATTTATTAGCATTCATGAAGAGGATGAGTATATTGAATGTCGAAATCTGGTGTCAGGGGTTCCGCGGGAGGTAGTGTGCGAAGTCCGTCTTACGGATACGGGGGCGAATTTCATGTTGCCGACATCGAGGGAGATTAACCTGGAGTTGCTGCGTGCTGTTCTTAAATATTTTGATGATCTGGACCGATGAACTGATTAGAAAAATAGGCCATAAGTAGCCGGAATGAAATAACCTGTTCATTTTGAGCCTTCTGTAGGCTTGTGACCTGTGAAGACGCTCCCGAGGATGAACTTGTTACTTCATTACAGATGGTGGGTTCAAAGGGTCATCGCGACGCTGAAGCGCCACGAGCTATGGCTGGGATGGTGCGGGGAACCGCACTGCGGTGGGCGGCACTGCGGCGACGTTCGATGAGCGGAACCGGCTGACCTCCGATGGGACCGCGACGTATACGTATTCGGCGCGGGGGACACGGTTGACCCGGACCGCTGGCGGGTCGACGGCGACGACGGCGACGACGGCGTTTGACGGGTTTGATGGCGGAATCAAGCGGTCAAGGCGACACATGCCTTTCCAGCAGATCGTTGAACACTTCTACCGGCTTGCGCCAGCCCAACGCCAGGTGTCATCCAGCCGCCGCGCCACGCCACAATCCCGAAACCCATCACCCCAGATTGATCAACTTAGTCTACGTGGCATGGGGCCAAGGGGCGACTGAGGAGATCTCGGCAGTCGGGCGTCGATTGTGATGCGGCGCAGGTCTGCCAGGGCTGGCGCGCCTGTTGCGCTGCTCGGGTCGCCACGGATGAATTTGTTCGGTTGAGGCGGACAGGCGGACGGTTTTGGTCTGCTGCCGGCGCCTACAAGGTCACAGCGGCCGGTAGGCATCTCGGCGGTGTTCGATCCGGAGGATGACGACTTCGCGTTTGTCTTCGTTGACGCGGTAGAGGACGCGGTAGGTGCCTCGTCGGGCTGACCAGATTCCGTCGAGATCGAAGCGCAGGGCCTTGTCGGCTCTGCGGAGGGCGGTGATCAAGGTGTCGGTTGTCTGGCGTCTGTCTTCCTGCCCGCCGTCGCTAGTGCTTGTGATCGTTTCGGCGAGGAGCTGGGACTGAATCGTTCCGGGTTCCTTGGATGCCGAGGCAATTCGACTACCACATCGGTGGGGTATAAGGCGGCGGAGAACCGTACCTTCGTAGGCAGTCATAGCCGCTGCCGGGCGCCGATGACGGTTTTATGACTGGTTGATCGTGAAGGTGCACCAGACGGATTTACCGTCGTCGGTGTTGCGCGCTCCCCAGCGATCCGCGATCAGTGAGACGAGGTGGACGCCGCGGCCGTGTTCGTCGTCCGCGGTCGCTCGCAGCCGCTGTGGCAAGGTGCTCGCGGCGTCGCGGACGTCGAGTATCAACTCGTGCCCGGCTGGCCGTAACCGCAGGTCCATGGGCGCTTCCCCGTACAGGACGGCGTTGGTGACGAGTTCACTGACGGCAAGAACGACGTCAGCGGCACGTTTGGGTGGGATCCGCCACGACGCCAGCGCCGCGGCGGCGGCCTGGCGGGCGTCCCGCACGCTCTGGACGCTGCCGCTGATCTCCATGTGCAGCATGGGCTGGCCGCCATTCACCGACGGTAATGGCGATGGCGACGCCTGGACGAGCAGCAGCGCGATGTCGTCGTCCTGGGCGCCGGGGAGCATCCGGTCGACGAGGCGATCTGGCAGCGCGTCCAGCGGGATGTCGCGGGAGCCGGCCAGGTGCTCGCGGAGTTTGTCGATGCCGGCGTCGATGTCACGGCCGCGCTGCTCGACCAGCCCGTCGGTGTAGAGAGCCAGCATGGCGCCTGGGGGGAGGGCGACCCGCTGTTCGGTGAATTCCGGCAGGTCGGCACCCAACGGTGGCCCCGATCCCGCGGTCAGCGGGCGAACGGTCCCTGCCGGGTCGACGAGCAGCGGGGGGAGATGCCCCGCGCTGGCGAAGGCCAGAGAGTGCTTGAGCGGGTCGTACACGGCGTAGACACAGGTCACGATCGAATCCTGGGTCAGGTCGCGGACGACGCCGTCGAGCAGCTCAAGCACGTCCGCTGGGGCCAGGTCGAGGCGGGCGTAGGCACGTACCGCCGCGCGCAGCTGTCCCATGACGGCCGCGGCACGCACGCCACGGCCCATCACGTCGCCGATCACGAGCGCGATCCGGCCGGCGCCGAGCTCGATCACGTCGTACCAGTCCCCGCCGACCTCGGTCTCGCCTTCGGCGCGGTAGTACACAGCGGTCCGCAGCGCGCCGTGGACGAAGGATGTCGCGGGGAGAAGGCTCCGCTGGAGTTCGGCGGCGATCCGGTGCTCGCGGGCAGCCGACTGTTCGATCACCGCCGCCGTCCGCACCGCTTCCTCGGCTCGTCGCCGTTCGGTGAGGTCCAGGCAGGAGCCGATGTAACCGGTGAATCGGCCCGCCAGGTCGAAGATGGGGCGGCCGACATCGAGTATCCACCGGTAACCGCCGTCCGCATGACGCAGCCGGTACTCCGTTTCAAACGGCTTCCGGTCGTTGAAGGCCTCGCGGTAGAGCGCGACGCAACGGTCGAGATCCGCCGGGTGTACGCCTTCGGCCCAGCCGTATCCCAGCTCCTGCTGAACCGTGCGGCCGGTGAACGAAAGCCAGGTGTTGTTGAAGTAGTCGCATCCGCCGTCGGTGCCGGACCGCCAGATCAGCAGCGGGAAATCGTCGAGAAGGTGCAGGTAGTGCGCGCTCACCTGCCGGGCCCGCTCCAGCTCCAGGTTCGCCCGCACCCGTGCTCGCAGTTCCGCGACCGAGAACGGTTTGGTCAGGTAGTCATCCGCCCCTGCCTCCAGCCCGGTGACCGCGGCGTCTTCCCCCGCGCGTGCCGACAGCACGACTATCGGCAGATGCGCCGTTGAAGCGTCCGCGCGGATGGCCGCGAGCAGCGCGAAGCCATCCACTCCCGGCATCATCATGTCGGTGAGTACCAGGTCTGGTGGCGTGTCCCGGATCTGCTGGAGCGCCGCCGTCCCGTTGGCGGCGGCCGTCACGTCATAGTCGCTGGACAACAGCGTGATGAGGTAGTCGCGCATGTCCGCGTTGTCGTCCACGACCAGCACCCGCGCCTGGCAGGTAGCGCTGGCCGGGCGCGGGTGCGCGGCAGCGGGGCGAGCGGACCGATCCTTTTCTTCCGCCGCACCCGTGTTGTCGCCGGTGCTGCTAGCGACGTCGACGACGCCGGGCTGCGGCCGGTTGGACCACCGCATCGCCTCGGCGAGGAGCCCATCGACAGACCCGGTGAGGGCAGCGGGGTGCGTGGGCGCCCGTTCAGCCGGTTCGGTGGGGATGACCCTGTCGGTGGGGAGGTGGGTATGACCGAACGGCAGCCGGACGGTGAAGGTGCTACCCGTTCCCAGCGCGCTCGAGACGGTCACCGTGCCGCCCTGCAGGGCAGTGAGTTCGGCGACCAGCGCGAGCCCGATGCCGGCTCCTTCGTGCGAGCGTCCGCCGGCATGCGGGACACGGCGGAACCGCTCGAACAGCCGGTCCTGCTCGGCCGGGTCAATGCCGATGCCGGTATCGGTGACCGTCAGTTCGGCCCAGCTGGCCGAGCCTTCACGCACCGCCGCTACCGAGACGGTGATGCCGCCGTGCAGAGTGAATTTGATGGCGTTTGACAGGAGGTTGATGACGATTTTGTCCCATTGGTCACGGTCGATCCATATCGGCTCGGGTAACGGCGGGCAGTCCATCGTCAGGGTGAGCCCGGCCCTCTCCGCCGCGGCTTGGAACATGCTCACCAGCTCCGCCGTGTGGCCCGCCAGATCAACGGGCTCATACTGGGGCTCCAGGCGGCCGGCCTCGATCCGGGCGAAGTCCAGCAGGTTGTTGACGAGCCGGAGCAGCCGTAGCGCATTGCGGCGGATCAGTTCGACCCGTTCGCGCTGTATGCCCGTGAGTGGGAACCTCTTGTCCACGAGGGCGTCCTGCGCCGGGCCCAGCAACAGCGTCAGCGGTGTGCGGAATTCATGGCTGATGTTGGCGAAGAAAGTCGTCTTCGCCGCGATGAGTTCATCCAGGGCAATCGCGCGATCGCGTTCTGCCGTGTATGCGGCCGCGTTCGACATCGAACTGGTGATCTGATCGGCGGCGAGGGTGAAGAAACTACGGTAGTCATCGTCCCACGGGCGCTGGGGGCTCACTCCCGCGACGAGAACTCCGCGCGCGCCGATAGCCTGTAACGGCACGATGAGCGCCTGGTGGGCGACACCGAGCCGTGACAAGGGTACTGTCAATCCGTCGATAAGGGCTGGTTCGTCCCTGTCGAACGCGGTACGTGCTTTGGTGGCCAATGCCGTACCAGCCGCCTTGATGTCGTCCGTGCCTGCTCCGGCTATGAGGCGGAGGGTGAGCTCGGGGCCGGGTTCAGCCCAGCCGCCAGCCGGAGCATCAGCCGGATGGGCCGGAACATCAGCCAGATAGAGCAGCGCGAACGGGACATCGGCCCAGGCCTCGCCGAGCACCGTTGCCGCCCGTTCCAGAACTTCCGGGGTGGTCCATGCCCCGTTCGTACCGGACGCCAGGGAGCGCAGTGTCCGCAGCCGACGCGCGCCGACCACCTGCGCGGTCGTCTCCGTACACGCGCTGAATATACCGCCGATTCGACCGGATTCGTCCCGCAGCGGGCTGTTGGAGAAGGTGAAATAGCATTCTTCCCGATATCCGTGCCGGTTCATGGGAAGCATTTCGTCCTGGTAGAGGGAAGCTCCCTCCCCAGCCAGCACCGCGGTCAACATGGGGCCTACCGCGTCCCATATCTCCGTCCACACAGCCTCGGCTGGACGGCCCATCGCGGCCGGATGTTTGGCACCGAGCATCGACAGGTAGGCATCGTTGTAAATCTTCACCAGCTGCGGTCCCCAGAAGATCACCATGGGGAACCGGGATGACAGGCAGATGCCGATGGCTGTCCGCAGGCTCGGTGGCCAGGCCCACGGGGAACCGATCGGTGTCGCGGCCCAGTCCAGGTCACGCATCAGCGCCCCGGTGGCACCGCCCGCATCGAACATCTGTGCCAATTCCGTCGGGAGCGCCGTCCCCGTCCGGGTAACGGCGGTCCGGCTGCGCTCGTGTTCCGTGCTTACCGAATACGGGTTGACGGGACCTGTACCGGTGGAACGCTCGACAATGATGTTCGGATCCTCCCGGATTACGCCTGACCGGCCAGACGCTCGGCTTCGGCGGTCACGGTCCACCTATGTTCCGGTGGCCGATCCCTGCTCTGACGGCACCATGACCCCCGCATCCGACCCGTGGCCGGGCCGGACCGCTTCAAGCCCTTCGGTAAAGACCGAGGAGATACCCGCGCGGCCCCGATAGAAACCCGTGGGAGCCGACCGAGGCGAGCTGTCGCCCGGCTCGTGACACCCAGGCGACAGCTCGCCTCGTCGCCGTGTGGGGTGACGCCCGTTACCGCCGATGCGTCCTTCCTCCGTTCCGCGATTCATCCACCTGTGTGTCACCTGATATACCACCTGAATATGCCGTTGCCGGGCTGAATATGCCATCCTCGGAGGTACTGGGCAATCATATCCGCGGGTGTGTGGCCGGTGGCCACCACGGGAACGGGCACCCGACGCCGAGCCGGGACCGTATCCGGAGCGTGAGCGGCCCGGCTGTGCGGTTCAGGTCGGGCAGCCCCGGCTGGTGTCGGTGGCCGTTTCGCCCCTGGCGCCGAGCGAGGCGATGAATTCCTTGGATACAACCGGATGCGAGAACATCGGAAAATCATTGGCGATGGCGTTGTCATGCTCTTCCTGGGAGGTCGCCGCGACGCAGTCGGTGAGCGTGAAGACGTTGAAACCCTTCTCGTACGCGGTCCGCATCGTGGACTCCACACAACAGTTGGTCAGGAAGCCCCCAAGCGCGACATTTCTGATTCCTCTGCTCCGCAGGATGAAGTCGAGGTTCGTACTCATGAACGTGTCCAGGCCGCGCTTGCCCTCGACGATGATGTCACCTGCGGCGGGCGTGAGGCCCGCGACGATCCGGGCGCCCCACGAGTCCTTGACGAAGGCGTTGCTCGCCACCACCCCGGCGAGGATGCCGTAGGGCTTCGGGCTAATCTCGCCATAGCCCTTGGCGAACGAGATCGGCGCATGGATGATCGTGGCACCTGTCTGCCGGGCCTGTTCGGCGGCGGCGACCGCGTTGTCGAGCATGCCGGTCCGTTTCATCACATCCGCCACCGCGCTGTGCAGCGCGCCGCCGTCGGTCGTGAAGTCGTTCTGGAACTCGATGAGAAGCACAGCGGTTTCGATCGGGTTCAGGCTCATCCCGTCTCCCATGGCGGCAGCGGATAATGTCTCTTATCTCACACTACCGTCTTGGCTGGCTGTTTCAGAGCGACTGGCAACAGGTGCCGCGGCGCGTGAGGAGCCGCGGCACCGCGGGGCTGGGGATACTGGTCAGGCAGTTGCCCCGGGGCATGGCCCCTGGGCGGCTACCGGATCTGGTACCGGCGGCACGCCCGCGCTGAGGACGCCCGCGACCACGCGTCGCAGCGCGTCGGAAAAACTGATCTGCTCCTGGGCGGTCAACGGTGCCAGGAGCTGCTGCTCGGCCAGGCGCAGGCGCGCGGTCACATCGCGGAGCCGGGCGAGGCCGGCCTCGGTCGGGCGAACTATGCGGGCCCGTCGGTCGGCTGGATCGGGGCAGCGTCTGACCAGTGTGCCGCGTTCGAGGTCGTCGACCAGGCGAACCATGACGGAGCGGTCGACACCGAGGCGGCGGGCGACCTCAAGCTGGTTGCGCTCGCACCCGCCGGCAGTGGCCGAGAGTACCTGGAACCCCCGTAGCCCGCCGGGAAACTCCCCGACCGCGGTCTGCGCCGCCAGCAGGAACCCGTGCAGAGCCTGGCCTAGCAGCCAGCCGAGGTCCTTGTGAAGCTCTTCCGGCAGTGTGACCGCAGGCTCCGTCGCTCCAGCCTGCGCATCTGCGTACTCCACTCGTCCGATCCTACTGTTCGCGGTCTGAGACGGTCTTCCTGTACGATGCGTGTCAACACAGATAATTATGTATTGCTATGGTTTGGCGGCGCATTTATCCGCCCTGACAAGGAGATCATGTGTCCACGCTTCTGCACATCGACTCAAGCGTGAGCCCGGGCTCGGCATCCCGGGCCGTCGCCGGCCAGTTCGCCGCTGCCTGGGCCGACAGCCACCCGGGTGGCACCATCATTCACCGTGATCTGTCTATCACTCCGCCTCCCCACCTCAGCTGGGATGCCGTGTCCGCTTCGATGACGCCGGACGAGGCGCGGACGGCGGAGCAGGCCGCGGCCTGGCAGGCCCGTGAGGAGCTCATCGGTGAGCTCGAGGCGGCCGACAACCTGGTCGTGTCCGTCCCGATGTACAACTGGTCGATCACATCGACCCTCAAGGCATGGATCGACGGCGTCATCGTGGTTGGGCGCACAGTCAGCATGACGGGCGGCCCCGGTACCCTCACCGGCAAGCCTGTCACGGTCATCACCGCCCGCGGCGGAGCGTACGGGCCGGGCACTCCCCAGGAGGGCAAGGACTACCAGGAGCCCTACCTCCGGCATATTTTCGGGGCGCTCGGTGCGACCGACATCAGCTTCATCCACGTGGAACTGACGAGAGCGGCGGTCAACCCGGCCATGGCTGACCTCGTCCCGCTCGCCACGCAGTCACGGGAAGCCGCCGAAAAGGCCGCGCTGGCCCGCGCGGCAGCCTGACCGGTCTGCGCTGGCGACCCCGCGAGAGATGCCACCGGCCCCGGCCGGTGCGCTGGGGGGTGGGAGCTCGGCTGGGATCGTGCGTGTGCCGGTAGCCCCGCGGCCGGGTCACTGAGCCGCTGGGCAACGGGACTACCGGCGCAACGGCAGCGCCTTGCCCGGGTTGAGAATCCCGCTCGGATCGAGCGCGTGTTTCACGCTGTCGTGCAGTGACTGGGCGACGAGGTCCAGCTCGTCGGCGAGGACATGGCGTTTGATCAGACCGACGCCGTGTTCGCCGGTGACCGTCCCATCGGCTCGCAGCGCCAGCCGGAGCAGGTCGTCGAACGCCGCGAACGCACGGTGGGCGGCATCGGGATCGTCGTGCGGGTACACGATCGTCGGGTGGAGGTTTCCGTCCCCGGCATGGCCGAACGTACCGATGACGACCTCGCGGGCAGCGGCGATCCGTTCGATACCGCTGATCGTCTTGGTGAGGCGCGAGCGTGGCACCGCGATGTCGTCGAGCAGCCAGGCGCCTAGCCGCTCGAGCGCGGGGAAGGCGAGCCGACGAGCGGCGAGCAACGCGTCGGCCTGCTCGGCGTCCTGCGAACGGTAGCTTTCAGTGGCACCAGCGGCATCGTAGGCGCTGAGGATGGCGTCGGCTTCGCGCTCACCGGCATGACCCGGCAAGTCGCTCTGCGCGATGAGCAGCGCAGCCGCCGAGGTGTCCAGCCCCATCGGCTGGAAGCGTTCGACTGCTGCCAACGTCGTCGCGTCCATAAGCTCCAGCAGCGATGGCGTGGTCGTCAGCATGATGGCCTCGACCGCTCGGCCGGCGCTGACGAGGTCGGGGAACAGTGCGACGGCGGTGGTCGGCGGTGGTGGTAGTGGACGCAGCCGCAGCCTGGCCTGGGTGACGACGCCGAGCGTGCCCTCGCTGCCGACGAACAGCCCGACCAGATCGTAGCCGGCCACCCCCTTGATGCCGCGACGCCCGATGCTGGTGACGCGCCCGTCAGCCAGTACGACTTCGAGGCCGAGCACGGCGTCGCGGGTGGCGCCGTACTTCACGCAACACAGGCCACCGGCGTTCGTGGCGATATTGCCGCCGATCGTGCACCACTCCCGTGAAGCCGGGTCGGGCGCGTACAGCAGACCATGCGTGCTGGCTTCGTCGCGGAGCCGTTGGTTGATCACTCCGGGTTCGGCGACCGCGTATCCGTCGGCGGGGCGCATCTCGCGGATCCTGTCCATGCGGTCGAGACACAAGACGATGCAGCCGTCGGTCGCGTTGGCTCCGCCGGAAAGCCCGGAGCCGGCGCCACGGGGGACCACCGGTACCTGGCGGGAGTGCGCGATCCGCATGACCGCCTGGACCTGTTCGGTGGTACGCGGGAAGACTGCGACAGCCGGCTGCCCGGCGTCCGCCCCGGTCGCCTGATCATGACGATAGGAGACGAGAAGATCCGGATCGGTGATTGCCGTACCTTCGGGCAGCACCGCTTCAAGTGCCCTGGCCGTCGCGTCCTCGTTGGTTCGCATGCGTGCCATCCGCTGGCAGTATGCCAGCCGCCGGCAGCGGAGCCCGTGCCGGCCCCGTTGGGGCTTGTCCCGCGAACGGTCCCGTTCCGGTTGTGGCGCCGTTCCGGTTTGTTGTGTTGTTCCGGTTGTGGCGCCGCTCCGCGCTGCCCGAGGAGCGGGGCGGCGCGCCGATTACCCCGTTCCGGGTTGTTGCGTTACGTCTCACTACACTGAGCCATACATCGAGGCAGGAGGGCTGGCATGAAGTTCGAACTACTGAAGGCCCATGGCTCAAGCAACGACATACTCATCGTGGACGGCCGGCCCGACGAGCTTTTCGCGACGGTTGCCGAACTCGTCGGATTTGTTCGGCTCGTCTGTGACCGGCGGGGTCCGCTGGGGAGCGACGGGATCTATTTCGTGGACGATGCACGGAAAGTACCCGAAGCATTCTTTTTCAATCCGGACGGAACGCCGGCCAAGTTGTGCGGTAACGGCCTGCGGTGTGTCGGCAGGCTCGTCCTCGAACGCCGAGGGGCCGAGGGGCAGGACATCTTGACGGGCGGCGGCCGGTTCCGGGCCGAACGGATCGCGGCGCTGGCTCCCGGTGTTCCGGCCGTGGCCATCGAGCTGCCGCCGGTGACGTTTCGCGCGGCTGACGTCCCGATCGTGAGCCGGACCGCTGAGCACGTCGACACGGCGCTCCCGGCGTTGCACCCATCCCTGCGATTCACCGGTGTCGCCGTGCCGAACTCGCATCTCGTCGCGATTGTCGATGAGTATGACGAGGGTGAGCTGGTGGCCGTGGGCGGCGTGGCGGCGCAACTACCGGAGATTCTCCCGGCCGGTGCCAACGTGTCGTTCGTGCGCCGGCTCCCGGCGCCGCGGGAGATCTTCGTCCGTACCTTTGAGCGGGGGGCCGGGCTGACTCCTTCATGTGGCTCCGGGGTGGTGGCGTCGCGCCTGGTGTATTCCAGGCTTGGGCACGCCGCCGCGGACGAAGCGGTCGTGGTCCGTAACCTGGGTGGCAGCGCGAGATGTCTGGTCACGCCATCCCCGGATGGTTCTCGGATTCCGCGGCTGGAGGGCAACGCGACCTTTGTCTACCGTGCGGTCGTCGACGTGGAGCGGCTACGCCGTGGCGATCACGGAGAGCTCGACGTTGAGCTGCTGACCGACGAGATCGCAGCCTACGAGCTGTTTTACGAGGACAATCTGAGAGTGATTCGCGATGGCGGCGTTCCCGTTTGAGAGCCTGTCGCTGATTCATCGCCGATCGTGTTTGTGGCGCGATGAGCCCACGCCAACAGGAGGCCAGCGAGGATCTCAGCTGATCTCGGCGACGCCCGCCGCGGGGCCCGCGGCCATCGCGTGCTTTTTCTCGTCAGGCGTTTTCCACGGCTCCCGAGGCAGAATCACGCGATGGCCGTCATGTGTCCTGAAATGCCATGTTTCCTGAAACGCGGCCATCCTATATCACAAAGAATTATTCTTATGATATAAGATGCTGAGATCAGGAGGCGTGAACCAGCCGCGTCAAGCGATGCGATCGGCGGGACCGGACTTGATGGCCTCCACGAGTTGCCCCAGTTTCTCCTCGGGCAGGTTCTTCGCCAGGTCGGCTTCGCTGATCATGCCTATCAGCTGGTTGTTCTCGATCACGGGAAGACGCTTGACCCGATGCTCCATCATCCGGCGCATGACCTCGTCAAGGTCTGCCTCCGCGTCGATATAAAACGGTCGGCCCTGCCCCAGGTCCCGGGCCCGTGTTGATGTGGGGTCCTTTCCCTCGGCAAGACATCTGATCACGATGTCGCGGTCGGTGATGATTCCATGGAGTTTGTTGTCCTCGCCGCAGATCGGCAGCGAACCCACGCCGAGGTCCCGCATCTTGCGGGCGGCATCCACGAGAGTCTCGGTTTCGCCGATGCATTCGGCATCCCGATGCATGATCTGATGTGCGGTGGTCATGCGGATCCCCTCTCCTGCTGATCAGACCTGCCGGCCCGGAACGATCGATCGCATGCGCTGTGTCGCCGACCACCTCGAGCGCTCCGGGCTGTTCGGGGCCGTGACCACGCGAGCCGGGCAGCTGGTTTTCGGGACACACACCCCCGGGTGCCTACCCCGCATCCGCAGCCGCATGCCGCGGACGAACAGGCCTTCTCGGCTGGGATGCCTTCACCGTCGGCGGTCCACCCGGTCACGTGGGCACTCCGTGACTGCCCCGGCCCGACTATGGTGGCGACGCGGGTTGTGGTGAACGGCATGACATGCGCGCGGCACCACGGACATGAGGGGCCTCATGGTATAGAACGGGTGAAACGACATAAGTGCCTTGAACCGGGTGTGGAATCAGGATGCGTGAAGATCCCGGCCGCCTTGGGCGTGCCCGCAGTACCGCGCTGATCGCGATCGCTGCCCGGATCATGGCGAACAGGGGTTGTGGTGATCACAACAGCCCTGTCTGCTGGTGATGAGACGCTCTGGAGCACCGGGCGGCGTACCGGCGGGCTGGCGACCCCCTCCGTCGCCAGCCCGCCGGTTTCCGGCTATTTCTTCTCCCCCCAGTGCCACCCCCACCTCGGCCCCCCAGCCGAGGTGCGCCCGCGGCATCCGGTCGTGCTCTGCCGGTGGGCGCAAAACAGATGTTGCCGTGCCCGCGTCCGCCCGAACAGAGCGCCCCCGCACCGGAGCAGGGGTGCTCCCCCGTGGAAGGCAGCCTGCTCAGGCTGCTCAGCCTTCTTGACCTGCGGATTCACGCGGAGATCGTGACCTGTAGATGACAGCCGGCGGGTCTGTTCACAGTTAGGCTCATCGGGTGGTTGGGATGAGAGGGGCGACGGGAGCGCATGGTCGCAAGAGGGGTACCGGATGCGGCACCGCTGGTCGTCGTCGCAAGGATCACTGCCAGTGGGCGGCGGTGGGCGCTCGGGGCTGGGCGGCGATTGACGTTCGGCCGCGCCGGCTGCGACATTCCCTTCGGGGCTGATCCGCAGGATCTCCTGGTGTCCCGCCGTGCTGGAACGCTGGCCGAAAGTGAAGGCGCGATCGTCATCAGCAACACCGGCCGTCATCCGCTCCTGGTGTTGACCGCGGACGGGGACACGCATCGCATCCTGTCCCCGGCGACGGCGGTCTCAGCGGGTCTCGCCGAGTTCCAGATCGTCGCGGTCGGCACGGATGGTGAGCGGCACGGGATCGGTGTGGTGCACTACCGCCGCCAGCCGGTAGCCCGCGAGCAGGACACAGTGCAGCTTATTGTTCGGTTGACCCAGACTGAACGTCTGTTGTTGGTAGCGCTGTGTGAACCACGGTTACGCACGGGTGATAACCATGCGCCGTTCGCCACATACCGGGAGATCGCCCGTCGGGTCAACCGCGACGACAACTACGTCCGCTCGCGGCTCGCCACCGTCCGCAGCAACCTCTCCGGACAGGGGGTCCCGGGGCTGCTTCGCGATGAGCCTGGCCCGGCCGCACGGCGGCTGCCGGACTACATCGTCCGCCTCGGCGAATGGGTGCTGGCCGCTGGCCTCGTCACCGTGGTCGACCTCGAGCTGTTGGCCTGAACCGCTGGACGATGCTTCCCGGGCGCGCCTCCAGCGCTCGTGCGATCGAGGCTGTCGCGACACTCCGATTACTTAGAGTAGCTATATCGATGCGGATGGTATCTGTAAGGTGCCTGTCAGGAGGGTGGCCAACGGAGAGGGGTAACTGCTTTGTCCACCACGGTCCGCGGCCAGGCGAACTTCGCGCCGATGCGGCTCATGCCGGCTGGCGGCGCCCTGGTCGTGTTTGCGCCGAAGATGCCGAAGGTGATGGGTAGCGCGTGGCCTACGCGGAACTACCGCTTCTGCCGGGCGCGAGACCTGGTGTGACCGGGCGGTCCGAGGAGTCTCCTCGGACCGTCAGCACGGGGGCATTCCGCGCCGCCGCGGGGTGCCCCCGTGCCGCGCAATCGGCTGGCAGTCCCTGGGCTGAAGATCCAGAAATAAGAACGCCCGGCACGAGGGGCGCGGATCAAGGAGCGGGGCTGGGGTGCGTGCGTCGCAAGGCGGCGCAGAGAGTCACCGGGAGTCACCTTGGTCCTTGGGGTGGCGACCGGCGAGCCGGGTACCCATGCATCGCGCGGCGATGGATGGGGGAGCGATGCGGCGAGGTGCGTGCCCCAGCCCCGCGGCGCCGCGTCCCCTATGGCCGGTCGCACTGGGTTTTCAGGTGCGATTGCCGCTTTCAGGCGTGGTTGTCGGCTCGCCAGGTCGGTGGCAGGCGGGTGGAGACGGTTGCCTGATCTGCGACGCCGTCTTCGTCCGCCGGGGTGATGACTTCGGCGGGCACTGGCCTGTTGCGGATCTCCTCGATTTCCTCGGGTGCCTCTACCGATACGCTTGGCAGCAGATGATCAAGCCAGCGGGGCAGCCACCAGTTTGCCGGCCCGAACAGGTGCATGAGTGCCGGCACCAGCAGGGCGCGGACGACGAAGGCGTCGATCAGGACGGCGACCGCGAGTCCCAGGCCGAACAGTTTGATCACTCGGTCGTCCGCGAGCGTGAAGGAGGCGAAGACCAAGGTCATGATTGCGCCCGCGGCCGTGATCACCCGGCCGGTTTCGGCCTGGCCGAGTGAGACCGCGATCCGGTTGTCCCGGCGGACCAGCCACTCCTCGTGCATCCGGCTCACCAGGAAGACCTCGTAGTCCATGGACAGGCCGAAGAGAATCGCGAACAGCATCACCGGCAGGAACGGTTCTATCGGACCGCCCTTGACGCCGACAATGCCCGCCAGCCATCCCCACTGGAAGATCGCGACAATCACGCCGAACGCCGAACCGACGGCCAGCAGGTTCATCACGGATGCGGTGAGCGGGACGATGACACTGCGGAACACCGCTACGAGCAGACTGAACGCCAGCGCCACGACCACGCCGATGAAAAGCGGGAGCTTGCTCGTCAGGACGTCGGAGAAATCCTGGTAGGTCGCGGTCGCGCCACCCACCTTGACGTCCAGAGCGCTGCCCGCGGTCACCCGCGGGATGATCGTGTTGCGCAGGCGCTTGAGCAGGGCCGCCGTCCGCGCGTCCTGCGGGCTGGTCGTTGGGAACAGCGCCACTGTCGAGGCCTGTCCGTTCGGGCTGGACCGCGGTGGCGTGACGAACGCGACCCCGGGCTCGGCGCGCAGCGCGGTCACCACCGTGTCGAGAGTCTCCGTGTCAGCGGGGGAACGGATCGCGGCGACCAGGGTGAACGGGCCGTTGAAACCGGGCCCGAACCCACTGACAAGAAGATCATATGCGCGCCGGGAAGTCCTTGACGGCGAGCCGTTGCCCTCGTCCCCGCTACCGAGCCGCAGGGCGAAGAAGGGCAGCGCGGTAATCAGGATCAGGGTGGCGGACACCGCCGCGTACATAGCCGGCCGCCGTTCGATCCGACGCGCCGAGCGCCACCAGAATCCGGACGGGCGCGCGGGTTCCGGGCCTTTGTGGGTGAGCTTGACGCGCTCGGCCCGCCCGAGCACCTTCATGCCGTAGAAGCTGAGAAGCGCTGGCAGCAGGGTCACCGCGGTCGCCATGGTCAACGACACGGTGAGGGCCGCGGAGACCGCGACGCCGTAGAGGAACGTCACGCCGAGGGCGTACATACCGAGCAGGGCGATACACACGGTGAGCCCCGCGAACAGGACGGCCCGCCCGGATGTGTTGATGGCCGTGACGGCTGCTTCCTCCGGCGTCTTGCCCGCTCGCAGGCCGATCCGGTGCCGGTTGACGATGAACAGAGCGTAGTCGATACCCACGCCCAGGCCGATGAGGGTTGCCAGCGTCGGTCCGAACTGGGCGATGGACATCACATGTGACACCAGACCGATGCAGGCCATCCCGACGCCGAGGGCGATGACTGCGGCTACCAGGGGCAGCGTCATCGCCAGCAGGGTCCCGAAGGCGATGAACAGGATGATCGCGGCAGCTACGACACCGAGGAGCTC
The DNA here is from genome assembly GCF_917627345.1 of Protofrankia sp. CiP3. Lineage (NCBI taxonomy): Bacteria > Bacillati > Actinomycetota > Actinomycetes > Frankiales > Frankiaceae > Protofrankia > Protofrankia sp. CiP3. The sequence goes on from NZ_CAKJTM010000048.1 coordinate 15,943, forward strand.
GCTCGTGTTCTGCTGGGGCTGCTCCACAATGGACACCGCGCTGCCGGACAGCTCCACCTGGAGTGCCCCGCCATCGGCCTCGCGGGCGGTGTCTATGATCGCTTTGAGGTCGTCGCGGGGGATGTCAACCGCCTGATCATCCAGCGCGACCGTGGCGAATGCCGTTGTTCCGCTCCTGGTGAACTGCTCCGCGCCCCGCGGCTCGAACGGGCTCGTCACGTCGACGACGTGCGGGAGGCTGGCGACCCGCTGGAGCATCACGGTGGCGTCCGCCTCGAGCACGGGGTTGTAGAGGGTGCCGGAGCGGGCGTGCAGCACGATGCTGGCGGTCTCTCCGGATGCTGCGGGGAACTCGTGTTTGAGCAGGTCGATAGCCTGCTGTGACTCGGTTCCGGGGAGCGAGAAGTTGTTCTTGTAGTCGGTGCCGACAGCGTAGGCGGCCCCGCCGAAGCCGAGCAGGGCGGCGAACCACAACAGTAGGACGATCCAGCGGTGACGGAAGCACCAACGCGCGAGCGATGCCACGGGTTTCCCCCCGGTCTGGGCCGATGGACGGGTCAGGGTGATCGGCCGATCGGGGTAGTTTACCGATCGGTCAGTAAATATGGGTCTGCTTGGCGAGGGTATAGGTTCTTCGCTACCGACCTCCCGGTGAGAGGGGTGTGGGGCGACGATGTCCGGCCGCGTACCGCGCGCTAGCGCGGGGGACACGCGCGACCGGATTCTCGCTGTCGCTGTGCAGCTCTTCAATGAACAGGGTTACGCGGGGACATCAATTCGTGACATTGCGGAGCGGCTTGGTATGACGAAAGCCGCTCTCTACTACCACTTCGCGTCCAAGGACATGATTCTGGATGCAGTGGTCCAGCCGTTCGTAGAGGCGTTCGGTCATGTGAGGGATCTCTCGCGCGTTGATCCACCGGCTTCGGCTCGGGCGATCATCGAGGGTCTGGTCGAGGCAATGGCCGGGCCGGGCGCTGTGCTGTTCGCCTTCGTCAACGATCCGTCAGTGATCCATCGACAGATCGGCAAGGGTGACATTGCATCTCATCAGGATGCGATTGTCGCCGCTCTTGCTGGGCCCGATCCCACTGAGTTACGGATTCTGCGGGCGCGTTGCGCCGTGGGGTGCGTGCAGGCCGGTATCCTCGGGACCGCGCTGGCACGACGGGCGCTGGCCCGTGCCGCGTCCGCTCCCAGCAATGGGAGCAGCCTGGGTGCGGCCGGTGCGGTGGCGGCCGGTGATAAAGTTGACCAGCCGTTGGTTCCTGACGATGTTCGGCAGGAGGTCGTCGAGGCCGCCCTCGCGGCTCTCGGATGCTGAGTTTTCAGGGATGGCTGATGGCGATCGTGGTGTAACGGGGCGCCCCGCGAAATCGGCCGGTAAGGGGGACCTTGTGCTGCCGGCGGAGTAGCGTCCGAATGGTGTTCTGGTCACGTCAGCTGCTTCTGCTGGTCGCTTTACCGCTTGCCGGAGCCGCTGTCTGCCTGGCCGCGACGGAAGGTTCCGGCGCGCGCGACGGGCCGACGGTGACCACGAAGGTGCGGGTTGGCACAGTTACCCTTGTCGCGGAGATCGCGAACACGCCGGCGGCGCGGGCGCGGGGGCTTATGGGCCGTACGTCGCTTCCGGCCGGAACGGGGATGCTCTTCATCTTCAACGGTGAGTCCTCGGCGGGTTTTTACATGTACCGAACGCTGTTGCCGCTGTCCGTTGTCTTTGCCAGGTACGGGCGGGTTGTCACGGTTCGTGAGATGACGCCGTGTTCCGAGACCGACTCACAACGTTGCGAGATCTATCGGGCCGACTCGGTCTACACAGAGGTTGTCGAAGCGCCTGGGGGTACCTTTAGAAACGCTGGCACACGTCCAGGTGACATGATCGAGTTCGGCTAGCCACATCAAGGGCGGCAGTGTGTCGGTGATGCAAAATCGGCGTTCCGATGTGAGAAGAGCTACAAGTCGGCAATCCTATTTTGGGGGAATGTCGATGGGATGCCATGTAGTGCTTGCAGTGTGGATCCGTCGTTGACGTGACGGGTCCGACAGGGCTTTCGGCGTGGTGTCGCCCAGCCGACGATGGACGTTCCGGCCGTGGGGCGATGAAATAGGGCTAGGCCGAACGTGGCCGACCGTTTGTCGCCAGCGCTGTCGACACCCAGGTTCCGAAGGCCTGACCGCGACCGTCTCCCATCCCGGGAGGAGGCGACCACCGCGCGACCGGAGGGTTTTGTTGTGCACACACCGGCCCGTCCCACTGTTCCGGACAGCCGTTTGCACGTTGTCGCCGAGCCGTCCCGTTTCGGCGGTAACCGGGGGTGGCCGCCCAAGACCGCGATCGTCACTGGCGCCAGCAGTGGTATCGGCAGGGAGGCGGCGCTGCTCCTCGCCGCGATGAACTGTCAGGTCCTGCTGGTTGGCCGTAACGGCGCGGCGCTTGACGAGGTCGCGGCATCAACGGAGGGGCATCGAATTGCCGTCGACCTGTCTGTTCTAGGGTCGGAGTCCATGGTAACGCGCCGTGCCGAGGATCTCCTCGGTGACCTGGACCTACTGGTCTGTGCGGCTGGCCTTGGCTCGGCGGGGCCCTACGACCAGCTTTCCCACGAGTCTCTCGTCGAGCTGGTGGCCATCAACCTGTTGTCGCCGATGGCGCTCGTCCGATCGGTGCTTCCCGCCATGCTGGAACGTGGGCACGGGCGCATCCTTCTGGTGGGCAGCATTGCCGGCGCTCTCGGCGTCCGTGGTGAGGTTGCCTACTCGGCGACCAAGGCGGCTCTGGTCGGGTTCGCGAACGCGCTACGTTCCGAGGTTTCTGGCCGGGGCGTTTCGGTTACTCTGTGCTTCCCCGGGGCGGTTGACACCTCTTTCTTCCACCGCCGTGGAGCGCCGTACGTCCGAAGGTGGCCACGTCCTCAACCAGCCCGTCTTGTCGCCGAGCGCATGCTGTTCGCGGCTGGACGGGGACAGGCCGAGGTGTGGGTGCCCCGCTGGCTGTCGCTTGCCGCCCGCGTAAACGGAGCCGCGCCGCCGCTCTACCGGCGGCTGGCGAGTGTCTTCGGGTAGGTGGGTCGCTACCGTAAGTTGTTTGGGTGTGGGTCGCCCATGGCACCTGGACGGGGCCCCGTCCACCGGTTGCGCGACCGGCGTGGGACCGCGGCTGGGCGGCTGCGCGGTGGTGACCAGCGAGCGCCGCGGGTGTGCGCCAGATGGCGTTCCCCCGCTGGTGGCCTTGATGGTTCCGCCGGCCGGCGGCGGCGCGACCGTCGCTGTTCCCGTACCGCCGGAGACCCGATGGATCTAGAAAGTTGACCTGTTCGAGCGCACCGTCGGGTTGCTCCGGCGGTTCGCGCCAGGCCCAACCGCTGACGAGGGGGAGGCGCATGACTGCTAGCGACGCAACGATCGGCCCAGCGCCAGGCGGGCCGACGGGAACATCCGGCGCGCCGCTGCCCGGCGGCGAGGCCCTCACGTCCTCGCCTCAGGATGTGCTGAGGGCGGCTTCCGCCGAGAACTTCACGGTGTCTCCGCTGATTCTCCCGGCCCGGCAGCGGCAGCACCTGTTTGCCATCTACGGATTCGCCCGGCTCGTCGACGACATCGGGGACGAGGCGAGCGGCGACCGGCTCGCCCTGCTCGATACACTAGAAGAAGATCTTGAACGGGTCTGGGCGGGAACGCCGACTCTCCCGGTCAACCGGGCGCTGGTGCCGACCGTCCGGGAGTGCGGTCTGGATCCCGAGCCGTTTCACCGGCTCGTCGCGGCCAACCGGCAGGACCAGCTTGTCACCCGTTATGACACCTTTGACGACCTGCTGCGTTATTGCACTCTGTCCGCGGATCCGGTCGGTCGCATGGTGCTGGGGATCTTCGGTGTCGACACGCCTGACCGGGTCGCCCTGTCGGACCGTGTCTGCACGGCGCTCCAGATCGTCGAGCACTGTCAGGACGTGGCCGAGGACTTCGCGGCTGGGCGGATCTACCTGCCCCGTGAGGATCTCGCCAGCTTCGGGGTCCGTGAACAGGATCTGGCCCGCCCCAGCGCGGGGCCCGCGTTCCAGGACCTGATGGCTTTTCAGGTCCGGCGCGCACGCCGCATCCTCGACGAAGGCACTCCACTGGTCGGGCTGGTGAACGGCCGGCTGCGGCTTGTTCTCGCGGGCTTCGTCGGCGGTGGCCGCGCCGCGCTGGACGCGATCGTGCGGGCCCGCTGGGACGTCCTGGGTGGTGCTCCCACCGCGCCGAAGGCGCGGATCGCGCGCTATGGCATGACCGTGGCCCTCGCCTCGGTGACACCGTCCGCCCGCCGGGCCGCTCGGGCGGCCCGACTCGGGCTCCCTCCGCTGGTGACCGGCGGAGGGACTATCGCGAAGCCCAGCGGGCACGGAGGTGGCGAATGACCGTCAACGGGCCCCTGCGGCCGCCTACAGTCGTTGAGGCGTACGCCGCTTGTGAAAGCCTCACCCGGGCGGCCGCACGTAACTTCTCCTACGGCATCCGGCTGCTCCCGGCGGAAAAACGGGCGGCTCTTTCCGCGGTCTACGCCTTCGCCCGCAGGCTCGACGACATCGGTGACGGTGATCTTCCCGTGGCTGAGAAAATCGTCCGCCTGGCAGCGGCCCGTGCTGACATCGCGGGTCTCGGCGCGTCCAGTTCGGATCCGGTCCTGGTGGCGCTCAGCGACGCCTGCCGGCGTTTCCCGATCCCGGTGGATGCCTTCCGCGAGCTGATCGACGGCGTTGAGATGGACCTGCAGGGGATTACGTACGAATCATTTGATGATCTTGTCGGATACTGCCGGCGGGTGGCCGGCACCATCGGGCGGCTGTCACTGGGAATCTTCGGCACTGAGGCGGCCCGGGCGAACTCCAATGCCGCCACGGTCGCCGACGAACTCGGGATAGCCCTGCAGCAGACCAACATTCTGCGAGATGTCCGGGAGGATCTGATTATCGGCCGGGTCTATCTGCCGCGGGCTGAGCTGGACAAGGCCGGCATCACCCTCGCAGTGGGCTCGAACGGCCAGCTCGGCGGTCCATCTGACGCGCTTGTCGAGTATCTGCGTACCTGCGCGCGCCGCGCCGACGACTGGTACGCGCGTGGCCTGAAACTCCTGGGCATGCTCGACCGTCGAAGCGCCGCATGCTGTGGGGCGATGGCCGGTATTTACCTGCGGCTCAACCGCCGGATCAGGACGGACCCGACGCCCGTCCTACAGGAGCGGCTGTCACTGCCCGGATGGGAGAAAGCCGTGGTCGCAGCCCGCAGCCTGGCCGGCCGTCCGGAGGTGTCGGTCGTATGAGCGTGTCCGTGACGCCCCAGCCGACGCCGGCTCCACCTGCTGCCGCCACGGCACCCGGTCGCGGGGGGCACCGGCTGGTCGTAGTCGGGGGCGGTCTGGCCGGCCTGTCGGCGGCGTTGGTTGCCGCCGACGCCGGGGCCGACGTGACCGTGCTGGAGGCACGGCCGCGCCTGGGCGGGGCGACCGCCTCGTTCGCCCGGGACGGTATGTGGGTCGACACCGGCCAGCACGTCTTCATGCGCTGCTGCACGGCCTACCGGGCGTTCCTGCGTCGCCTCGGGGTCGTGCACCTGACCACGTTGCAGGATCGGCTGGACGTCCCGGTGCTGCTCGCCGGGTCGGGCGCGCGGGCCCGGCTACGGCGCACCCGCATCCCGTGGCCGGCGCCGTTGCACCTGACCCCGGCCCTGCTGGGATACCGGGCGTTCCCGATCGGTCAACGGTTGCGTGCGGCCCTCGCGGCCCACCGGCTCGGCCGGCTCGACCCGAGCCGGCCCGAGGTCGACGGCACCTCGTTCGGTAGCTGGCTGGCCGGCCAGAAACAGTCACCGGCAACCATCGAGGCTTTGTGGGAGCTCCTGACCGTCGCCACCCTCAACGCCCCGGCGGATTCGGCATCACTGGGCCTGGCCGCCACCGTCGTGCGTACCGGTCTGCTTGAGCGGGCGGACGCCGGGGACATCGGCTGGGCCGACGTCCCCCTCCAGCGGCTGCACGGCGAGGCCGCCGCGGCGGAACTCGCTGATGTCGGGGCGGAGGTCCGGACCGGTGTGAAGGTCCGTGAGCTGACGAAAACAGCGTCCGGTTGGCGTGTGGTCACCGACAGCGGCCCGATCGATGCCGACTCGGTGATTCTTGCCGTGCCTCCACCGGCGGCCGCGGCCCTGCTGCCGGCGGGCGCGGTCGAGAACCAGGACCGTTTTGTCGATCTCGGCTCCGCGCCGATCGTCAACGTCCACATGATCTATGACCGCACAGTGCTGGAGTGCCCGTTTCTCGCGGTGGTCGGATCCCCGGTCCAGTGGGTCTTCGACCGCACCGCGTCGAGCGGGATCGCGGCCTCCCCGCCCGCCGCGGGGGCTGGAGCGGATCACCCGCCGCGTGCGGGCGCGCAGTATCTGGCGATCTCGCTGTCGGCCGCCGATGAGTGGATCGACCGGCCGGCCGCTGAGATCCGCGCCATCTTCGTCGAGGAGATGCGCCGGTTGCTGCCGGCCGCGCGAAACGCCGAGGCGATCGAGGTGTTCGTGACCCGCGAACGCACGGCAACGTTCCGCCAGGCGCCCGGCAGTTATGCGCTGCGCCCCGGTCCCGCCACGGCGCTGCCGGGACTCGCGCTCGCCGGTGCGTGGACCGACACGGGCTGGCCCGCGACTATGGAGGGCGCTGTCCGCAGCGGTCTCGCCGCCGCGAAGGTGGCGCTCGGCGGCTGGCGGCCCGGCCCGCCTTCGCCCGGTCCGACCCGCAGGTTGCTGCCTGTGGTCGAAACAGCTGGCGGTGCTTCAACGCGCATGGGCGGATGCGGGGCGTCAGCGGATGATCCGTGCAAAACGTCACAATCCTCCCGGATGCCTGAGGCCAACGTCCCGGGCGAGGGACCGTCGTCTTCTACCCCATCAGGATCATCGACCCCCGGAGTGACGGGCCGCCCGGGTGACCCACCCGGTGCTGACCGCCAGTCAGCACCGACCACGACATCGACATCGACCACGACCACGCCTTCGGCGGCGGCACCGACAGGGGGATTCCCGGCATGACCACTTTGGTTCCCGATGCGATCGAGCGGGGCCGGACCCTGACAGTGCCGGCGCTGCGCGCCGCTGTCGACCGGCTGCACCCTCGGCTGCGCCGTGTGGTTGCCTACCACCGCGGCTGGATCGACGCGGAAGGTAACCCGCTCGCGGGCAGCGGCGGCAAACTGGTGCGTCCGGCGCTGGCGTTGCTGTCGGCCGAGGCGGCTGGTGCCGCCGTCGAGGTCGGGCTTCCCGGCGCGGTCGCCGTCGAGCTCATCCATGACTTCTCACTGCTGCACGACGACCTCATGGACGGCGACACCGAGCGCCGGCACCGCCCCACAGCCTGGACGGTGTTCGGTGCCGACGGCGCCATCCTCGCTGGTGACGCCCTGCTGGGGCTGGCTACCCAGGTGCTGCTGGAGGTCGACGGGGAGGTCGGCCGCCGTGCCGCGGTGATGCTCGGGGCGGGCGTCCAGGACCTTGTCCGCGGCCAGGCCGAGGATCTGCATTTCGAAACCCGCAACGACATCACCGTCGCGGACACACTGACGATGGAGGATGGCAAGACCGGCGCGCTCCTGTCCTGTTCGACCGCGATCGGGGCGGTGCTCGCCGGCGCTCCCGCCCGCCTCGTCGATGGTCTCGCCGAGTTCGGATCGCGGCTGGGGACAGCCTTCCAGCTGGTGGACGATCTGCTCGGTATCTGGGGCGACCCGGCGGTGACCGGTAAGCCGGTCCTGTCGGATCTGCGCTCGCGCAAGAAGTCGGTCCCGGTCGTGGTGGCCCTGGAGGCGGGTGGCGCCGAAGCCGACGAACTGCGCGCTTTCCTCGCAGCCACCGGGGAGCCGGCCGAAAGTGACCTGCACCGTGCCGCCGAGCTGGTTCAACGCGCCGGTGGCCGCGACTGGACCACGGCTGAGGCTGATCGCCAGCTCGACGCGTGCGCCGAACTGCTGGCGTCGTTGGCCCTGCCGTCGCTCGTGGAAGCCGAACTGCTCGCCCTTGCCCGTTTTGTAACGGAACGGGATCGGTGATCTGGCTATGACACTGCTGTTCGTACTGGACCGGGAGTTCACACCACACCGGGACCGACATGTGGACGGGAGCCGCTGATGAGCTCGACCACCGACTACCGGGAATCCCAGGTCTTCTCCGACACGGTGACGGCAGCCGCCGTCCGGGCCCGAGATCACCTGCTGTCGTTGCAGTCCGACCAGGGCTGGTGGAAGGGTGAGCTCGAGACCAACATCACCATTGAGGTGGAGGACCTGCTATTCCGCGTGTTCCTCGACATCCTCACCCCTGATGTGCTTGAGCAGACCGCCCGCTGGATCCGTTCGCGCCAGACCGAGAACGGCACCTGGACGACCTACTATGGTGGCCCGCCGGACCTCAGCACGACCCTTGAGGGCTACATCGCGCTGCGGCTTGCCGGGGACAGCCCGGATGCCCCGCACATGCGGGCCGCCGCGGCCTACGTCCGGGAGAACGGCGGACCCGCCGCCACCCGGGTGTTCACCCGGATCTGGCTGGCGATGTTCGGCGAGTGGTCCTGGGACGACCTGCCGGTGATGCCGCCCGAGCTGGTGCTGCTGCCGTCGTGGTTCCCGCTCAACCTGTACGACTTCGGCTGCTGGGCCCGGCAGTCGATCGTGCCGCTGGCCATCGTCGGCACGTTCCGGCCCAGGCGCTCGCTCGGCTTCGGGATCGACGAGCTCAAGGTCGAGTTCCCGGCGCGGTCGCTGGCACCGCTGCGCTCCTGGACGGGCGCGTTCCAGCGCATGGACGCGTTGCTGCACCGGTACGAGCGCCGCCCGCTGAAGGTGCTCCGCCGGCACGCGATGCGCCGAGCCGCCGAATGGATCATCGCCCGGCAGGAGGCCGACGGCTGCTGGGGCGGCATCCAGCCGCCCTGGATTTATTCGATCATGGCGCTGACCCTGCTCGGCTACCCCATGAACCATCCGGTGATCGCGACCGGGCTGCGCGGCCTGGAGCGTTACACGATCCGGGAGCGGAGGCCGGAGGGGATGGTCCGCCGGCTGGAGTGCTGCCAGTCCCCGGTTTGGGACACCGCGCTCGCCGTCGTTGCTCTGCGTGATGCGGGTCTTGCCGCCGACCACCCGGCCATGGTGCGCGCGGCTCGGTGGCTCGCGGACGAGGAGGTCACCATTTCCGGCGACTGGGCTGTCAAGCGTCCAGCGTTGGCCCCCGGTGGCTGGGCGTTCGAGTTCGACAACGACGGGTACCCCGACGTCGACGACACCGCCGAGGTCGTACTGGCCATCCGCCGCTTGCTGCAGCCGTACAACGGTATCGGCGGCATCGGGACCGGCGGTATCGAGGCCGCTGGTATCGAGGCCGCTGGTATTGGGGCCGGTGGGATCGAAGCGGTGGATCCCACCCTCGCGGCCCGGCTGCGGGCAGCCGAACGCCGCGGTGTGGACTGGGCGATCGGGATGCGCTCTGCGGACGGCGCATGGGGGGCCTTCGACGCTGACAACACCCGGACGCTTCCCACGAAGCTGCCCTTCTGCGACTTCGGTGAGGTCATCGACCCGCCGTCCGCGGATGTGACCGCGCACATGGTGGAAATGCTCGTCGAGGTCGGCCAGGCCCGCAATCCCATCACCGAGCGGGCGGTGGGCTGGTTGCTGGCCAACCAGGAAGCGGGCGGTTCGTGGTTCGGTCGCTGGGGCGTCAACCATCTCTACGGCACCGGCGCGGTCGTGCCGGCCCTGATTGCCGCGGGGGTGTCCGCCGACCATCCGGCGATCACTCGGGCTGTCCGGTGGCTGATCGAGCATCAAAGACCTGACGGCGCCTGGGGTGAGGACCTACGCTCCTACACCGATGACGCCTGGATCGGCCGCGGTGAGCCAACCGCTTCGCAGACGGCGTGGGCGCTGCTCGCGCTGCTCGCCGCCGCCCCGGCCGCTCCCGCGGTCGAACGGGGAGTGCGTTGGCTGGTCGACACGCAGCGGCCGGACGGAACCTGGGACGAGCCGTACTACACGGGCACCGGGTTCCCTGGAGATTTTTCGATCAACTACCATCTGTATCGGCTGAGCTTCCCGCTGACCGCGCTCGGTCGATACCTGAGTGGCGGGTCCGCATCATGACTTTCTCGGCACCGGACACATCACGGACAGCGGGTCCCGCCGAAGCATCCAAGCCGTCGGCGCTCCCGGCATCCCGGACACCGCAGGCAGCGCCAGCACCGCAGGTATCACCAGCACCGCAGGCAGCACCGGCCGTCCACGCGGCGGACGCCGTGACGCCTGGCACGCCGGTCGTCGCCACGTCGACAATCACGGCCAGATCGTCGATAACCGAGTCCTCCTCGCCTGGGGCCGAGCTGGGCCGAGCTGGCGCACCGGCCCTGTCCGCGGCGGCCCGGCGCCGGCCGAGGCTGGTCGTGGCCGCGCCGTTGCGGCTGGAGGCCTGGGCCGCGGCCCGCTCCGGTCTGCCCGCGGGCACGATCCTCATCCGGACCGGCATGGGCCCCGCTCAGGCCAACCGGTCCATCCGGATCATCCGGGAGGCCCGGGCCGATGCGGTGGCCCTGGTCGGTCTTGGCGGTGGGCTCGCGTCGGGGGTGAAGCCGGGGGACGTCGTGGTGGCCGACGAGGTCCGCACCTCCGACGGTTCGGTGAGCGCGCGCTGCCCGTCTGCCCCCCTGTTGGCTGGTGAACTGCGCCGGGCAGGCCTGACCGTCCATGTCGGCCCGGTCGTGTCGGTGCCCCGGCTGGCGATCGGCACCGCGCGCGCGGAGCTGGCGGCGACCGGGGCGATCGCCGTGGACATGGAATCCGCGCAGATCGCGCCAGGGGCGAACGGGGTGCCGCTGGCGATCGTCCGCGTCATCGTCGACACCGACGAGCAGCCGTTGGGACGCTTTGACCTGGCCCGCCGGGGGATCGCCGGATTGCGGACGATGATGACTCTCGGACCGGTACTGGGGCGCTGGTCAGCGGCTATCGGATCACGTCAGGTGCTGCTTGCCGAGCCCCGGGCGTTCTGTGCCGGCGTCGAACGGGCGATCGAGGTGGTCGAGCGGGCACTGGAGATGCACGGGTCGCCGGTCTACGTGCGCAAGCAGATCGTCCACAACAGCCATGTGGTTGCTGATCTTGCTCGTCGTGGTGCCATCTTTGTCGAGGAACTCGACGAGGTTCCAGCCGGGGCGACTGTGGTCTTCTCCGCGCACGGAGTCGCCCCCGCCGTCTGGGAACAGGCCGACGATCGCAGCCTGTCAGTGATCGACGCCACCTGTCCGCTGGTCGAGAAGGTCCACGCGGAAGCTCGCAGGTTCACCGCGCGCGGGGACACCGTCCTGCTTATCGGGCATTCCGGGCATGAGGAGGTCGACGGCACACTCGGGGAGGCACCCGGGAAAATCAAACTGGTGGAGTCACCCGATGACGTCGCCAGGCTCGAGGTCGAGGACCCCGAACGGGTCACCTATCTCATGCAGACCACGCTCGCGGTGGATGAGGCTGAGGAAGTGGTCGACGCGTTGCGTGACCGCTTCCCGTCCGTGGTCGGGCCGGGATCGGCGGACATCTGCTACGCCACATCGAACCGACAGAACGCCATCCGGCGGGTTGCCATCGAGGCCGATCTGGTGCTGGTGGTCGGGTCGCAGAACAGCGCCAACTCACGCCGGCTGGTCGATGTCACCGAACGTGAAGGGGTGCCGGCCCACCTCGTCGGGGACGTCGGTGAGGTGGACATGCGCTGGCTGGTCGGTGCCGACACCATCGGTATCTCCGCGGGGGCGTCCGCGCCTCCCACTCTTGTGGACGAGCTGAGCAGGGCGCTGTCGGGTCTTGGGCCGACCACGGTCGCGGTCCGTTCGGTCGGTACCGAGACCATCTCGTTCCATCTGCCCAAGGAGCTGCGCCGCCAGCCCAAGTAGCACTCGGCGGTGCGCTCCACGCCGCCGGCACGGGCGTTGGGTAGTCCATGGATGTCATTGACTACACAGCGCCCGTTTCTAGTTGCTATTGGTAGCATGAGTATGTGCTGAAAAGCATGCGGTGTGAGTCCTGCTACGGTCCACCCGATGCGCCAGGTGTCGACCGATCCGGTCCCCATAGCCCAGTTGCCGCTGGTTCACGGCATCGGTGTGCTGGCCGATCAGGCCGGCCGGGAGCGGCTTGATCAGCAGGGCTCTCCCGGCGCGCCCCTCGGGCCGGCCGTGCCGTCGCCGCAGGGCTGGGCGCAACGGCTGCCGGTGTTCGGGTCCAGGTCGGGCTTGGCGCTGTTTGTCCTTGGCGCGTTTTCGTTCACGGTGAGCCTGCTGCTACAGGCGACGCTTTTCCGTCACGGCTCGGGTGACGCGGACGAGGCCGCCTACGTGCTCCAGGCCCGGATGCTGCTGCACGGGCGGCTGACGCTCGACCAGAACCTGGTGGACCCGTTCTTCCGCCCATGGCTGACCGGCGTCCACAACGGGCGGGTCTTCACCAAGTACCTGCCCGGTTGGCCCGCGATGCTCGCCGTGTCCCAGCTGCTGTTCGGGACGATGGCTGTCGCTCCCGCGCTGGCGGCCACGGCCTGGGTGGTCGCCACCTACCGGCTGGCCCGCGAACTGTTCGACGACGTGGCGACCGCGCTCACCGCCGCGCTCTTCCTCGCGTTGTCGCCGTTGACCCTGTTACACACGGCGCTGCCGATGGCGTATGCGTTCACATCCGCCGTTCTGACGGGCGCGATGGCCGCGCTGTTGCGCGGCACCCGCACCGGAGCCCGCTCATCGCTGGTGGCCGCGGGCGTGGCACTCGGTCTCGCCGCCACGGCCCGCCCGTTCGACGCCGCGCTGGTGGCCACGCTCTGCTTCCCGTTCCTCCTGGCCCGCGGGCCACGTTCGCCCCTGCTCCTGCTGCGCCACGCGGCATGGGTCTCGATCGGAGCGGCACCGTTCATCGTTACGATCATGGTTTTCTGCCGATACGTCACCGGATCGGTGCGGATATTGCCGCTTGCCGCCTCCGACCCGTTGGACCGCTTCGGTTTCGGTGCGCGGCGGATCCTGCCGTCCGAACCAACGTTTGCCTTCACCAGACGTCTTGCCGGGGAAGCTTTCCGCGCGACGTTGGACGCGGCGCCCGGCTGGTTGTTCGGTGGTACCGCGCTCGTCGTCCTTGCCGGGTTCGGCCTCCTCACGGGCCTCGCGCTGGGGGGGCGGCGTGCCGGGCACCTGCTGCTCGCCGTCACCGTGCTGGGAGTCTTCGCCGCCTACTTCTTCTGGTGGGGCAGCGCCATGGCACTGCCCGGCCTTGTCGCCGGCCTTGGCCCTCATTACCACATGACCGCTCTGTCGCCAGCGGTCATTCTGGCCGCGAGCGGGGCGTGCCGACTGTGGCGGGCCGTCCCCGGACGATTCCCGCGGGCCGCGCGGACCGCGGTGGCGGCTGGCTGCGGGCTGGCGCTGGCGGCCGTGACCGCGGCCGGGCTACCCGCCAAGGTCAACGTGCAGCGTTATGTCAACGCGGTCGACGGGCAGGTGCTCGGTCTCATCCCGAAAAATCTTGCTGGGCCGGCGGTCGTCATCGTGGCCCCGCCCACCCCTAGTCGCTACACACAGGTTCCCTACCATTTCTTACGCAACGATCCGGAACTGTCGGATGGCGTACTGTATGCGGCTGATCTCGGTGCGGCTGACGTGCGGCTCGCTGAGACGATGCCGGGCCGGCGGCTGTACCAGCTGCGTCCCGACGAGATGATCGAGGCGGAGAACCCGTGGAGCACGCGGGGCTCGTTCACTGAGCTCCATCTCGTTGACGGGAGTAAGATCAAATTCCGGGTGTCGGCGGTACTCCCTGAGAAGGTGCCCTATGCCTCGGTCTATCTGCGCGTCGGAGACCGGACAGTGACCCGCCCGCTGCCCGCCACGCCCGCTACCGGCAGCGCTGCCTCGTCTCAGGCGGTGACCTGGACGCTCACCGGCGCGGCTACCGCGGGCGCGGCCGGCACTGCCGGGGTCGATGTCAGTCTGGCCGCGGCGGACCTGGCGGACGAGCTGGTCGTGGGGCTGGTGGCGAGCGACCGTCCGGATATGGCCCGCGCGTGGCGCTGGGAGGACCGCATCCCCGTAGCACGGCATCCGGACGGCCGACTGGTCGCCTTGACACCGGGCCAGGGCTGGCGGCAGGTTCCGGGGCAGTACGGCGAAGGCTGGGTACAGGCCGCGATCACGGCCGCCCTGAGCATTGCCGTCGAGCCGGGCGACCGGGTGCCATCGGATGGATTGGGGTAGCCAGCCAGAACAGCCTGATCAGATCAGATCAGGCTGTTCGGTGTACAGCTCACGGATGATCGACAGATCGAACATCCGCCTGGCGACAGGGGCGGCCGCGCTGTCTGACAGCACGCGGACATTGGCCGCGACCAGGGCATCAGTCATCGTGAACAGGCCGTTGCGACGGGTGTCCGCGGTTTCGACGAGGGCGCCCAGTTTTTTGTTCTTCTCCAGTTGCTCACCGACGTCGAACCCGGCCGACCGGGCGTAGACATCGGTGACGAGCCGGGTGCCGGCCATCGGGTCGGTCAGGTCGTCCTTCCAGCCCCGGACTTCGGCGGCCAGGAACGCTTTGATCTTCTTTCTCGCCGTGGTGACCGCGTCCGCACTCACCACGTACACGTTGGAAACCAGCGGGTAGCCGTGGTCGGCGAGCAGAAACGTCACGGTTTCGACGCCCTGGCGGGCGAGGACCGCCGGGGCGTCGGTCACGACGGACAGGACGCCGTCGACCTGGCGGTCCGCGACCGCCCGCACGTAGTCGGGCAGGACGACCTGGGTGACGGCCGTCCCCGCGATTCCCGCGGTGGCCAGAAAGGACGTCCAGACGGCTGCGCTGCCCGCCGCCATGCCGATGCGCATCCCGACCATATCCTGTGGCGTCCTGATCGGTCTGTCCGTCGGCGACACGATGGCCCAGGGGGACTTCTGATGCTGCGCGCCGATCACCCGTAGCCGTGCGCCGTTGGAGATCTCCTTCACCAGGGCGTCCGGTGTGGTCACACCGACGAGTGCCGAGCCCGAGGCCAGTGACGCCGCCATCGCTCGAGCCCGCGGGCCACCCTCATGGAACTCCGCGCGGGTGAACCCAGCCTGGCGGTAATAACCGCGATGGTCGGCGATATAGGAGCCGGCGAACTCGACATCGGGCTTTCCCGGGAGCCACAACGCCAGCGGACCGAGGTCCAGCGTTCCTGTTCCGGGGCTGGCCGGTCTGCCGATCCGCCGGACGGCCCAGGCCGCCGATCCGGCGCCGGTGCCGAGCCCGGCGGCGGCAACGGCGGCGAGCAGCAGCCCCCGCCGGGACAACCGGGCGCCGGCTGAGCGCTTGGTCTTCCCCGCATCGTTCACGGCCCGCCTCGCGTCCGGCCCGACCCACACCGGCTGTTCGATCGTGGCCGGGTCGACATCGAGCGGCGGCCGCGGCCGGCGCGGTTGCGGCGTATCGGGAGCCAGCACCGCCAGGCCGACAGTGTCGAGATCATCGACATCCCGTCCGCTGGCGTCGGCCCTGGCGGCTGTGATCCCGGCGGTCGCGGTGACGCTGCCTGCGGTCGTATCGACGGGAGGCAGCTGTCCAGCGACCGGCGCGATCTCCTCGAAGCCACTCCAGCCGTCCGTACCGTCCGGGCGTAGTCCATCGATAACACCAGCGACCATGGTCGGTGCTTCGTAGAAGGCGCTTGCGGTCGGCCAGGCGTCGGGGCTCGGTGCTGTCGCTGTCGCCGTGGGTGCTGTCGCTGCCGGTTTTGCGGCCGGTGCTGACAGAAGTGCCTGCAGCTGGCGGCGAATCCGCTCCGTCGTGGGCCGGGCGGCGGGCTCTTTGGCCAGAATCGGCTGGAGTATCAGAAAGGTCCGAGCCGCGTGCACCGGTGCGCTCGGCCCTTCGTAGACGACCGCGTGCATGGTCGCGAAGGTGGTGTCCCGGCCGAACGGGGAGACGCCTTCCGCCGCGTGCAGCAGGGTGGTCGCGAGTGAGAAAAGATCGCTCGCGGGACCGGCCGTATCTCCCCGGATGCGTTCTGGGGCCATATAGGCGGGAGTGCCAACCACACCGCCCGCGGCCGTGATCCGATGATCCGTTTCGTAGGCCGCGACGCCGAAGTCCGCGAGTTTGACGGTACCGTCAGCTGTGATCAACACATTTGAGGGTTTGACGTCGCGGTGCAGAACTCCTTTGCGATGCCCGTGTACAAGCGCGTCCAACAGGGCGATCCCGATCCGGGCGACCTCCCGTTCAGGCAGCGCGCCGTCTTGTGCGATCACTGCCGCCAGTGAGCGTCCCGGGACCAAGTCCATCACGATCCACTGCGCACCGTGGTCCTCGACCAGGTCGTACACGGTGACCACATGGGGATGAGCGCCGAGCCGCGCGGCGTTACGCGCTTCGCGGCGGGCACGTTCGATCAGCAGTTCGCGATCGTGGGTCGAGAGGTTGTCAGGAATACGGATCTCTTTGAGGGCACGCTCGACACCGGCGTCGGTGTCGACGGCCCGCCAGACCGTCCCCATCCCGCCTGAGCCGAGCTGTTCGACCAGCCGGAACCGCCCACCGATCAGGTGCGTGACCGTGTGCCCGCCTCGCGTCATACGTCCGCCTTCACCCTGCAACGCGTGCCCAGCCCCAGGTGGCCCCCGCGCTGTTGCCCACTGTCTTTTTCGCCGATGTTAGGCGCCGCCGGGGACAGCCATTGGTTGGCTGGTTCGGGACTCACCGGTCAGGTCTACACACAATCACCGCTTGGATTGCGGCCGGGTCGGTCATCCGGGCTCGATGTCACGGATTTGGCGAACCTGGGCCTCCCGGGAATGGTGTGCGTCACGCCCGGATCGCTTTTGAAGTCCGAACAGCCGGTGCCGGGATGGGTGCCGGGGGCCGATGTCCAGTTTATCGGGGTCGGTGTGATGTTCGTCCAACACCGGCCGCGCAGCGGACGCACGGCACCGACCGGCCACCGGACCACGGCCCAGGCGCCTGCCGTGCGGCGGCCGCCCGGTCCGCGGGCCGTCCGCCGTGGACCGGTTCTGGCCGGGCCGCTGGACCTGCCGCCCGTCGTCGATATCCACTGCCGATCATGATTCGGCCGCTGTCGGGTTTCCGACACACGTTCGTCCGAATTTCTGGTCAAAAACCCTGACTATGCGGTTGACCTGCGGTGACGGATGCCAGATGTAGCCCGGGGCCGGTGGAGCGGCCCGGGAGGAGTGGCCGATTCAACGTTCTCGATGAACATACAAGCTGTACGTACACCCTGTATGTTCTCGAGGTGGAGCGGTCGTCCGGCCGCACGATGTCGACGCCGAAGGGCGGTATTGCCATGGCGGTGGAGTGGCGGTACTCGTTGCGGATCGGGATGTACCTGGCCAAGCAGAAAGTGCTGCGTCGTAAGCACTTTCCGCTTGTTCTCGAACTCGAGCCGTTGTTTGCCTGCAATCTGTCATGCACGGGATGCGGCAAGATTCAGCACCCGGCGTCCGTGCTCAAGCAGCGGATGAGCGTCGAGGACGCCATGGCCGCGGTGGAGGAGTGCGGCGCGCCGGTGGTCGCGATCGCCGGTGGTGAGCCGCTGATGCACCCGCAACTCGACGAGATCGTCCGCCGGCTCATCGCTCGCAAGAAGTTTGTCCTGCTGTGCACCAACGGGCTGTTGCTCCGCAAGAAGATGGCGAAATTCACACCGTCGCCCTACTTCACCTTCATCGTCCACATCGACGGGCTGCGGGAGCGGCACGACGCGGTCGTGGAGAAGGCGGGCACCTTCGACGAGGCGATCGAGGCGATCGCCGCGGCCAAGGCCGCGGGCTTCCGGGTGGGCACCAACTCCACCTTCTTCAACAACGACAGCCCACAGGACGTGATCGACGTTCTGTCCTACCTCAATGACGAGGTCAAGGTCGACCAGATCCAGCTCTCGCCCGCCTACGCCTACGAGAAGGCGCCCGACCAGGAGCACTTCCTTGGCGTCTCGCAGACCCGCGAGCTGTTCTCCAAGGTCTTCGGCGACGGTCGGCGCGAGAAGTGGCGGCTGAACCACTCGCCGGTCTTCCTGGACTTCCTGGAGGGCAAACGCGATCTTTCCTGCACGGCCTGGGGCATCCCGAGCTACTCGCTGTTCGGTTGGCAGAAGCCCTGCTATCTGATGAGCGACGGTTATGTGTCGTCCTACAAGGAGCTGGTCGAGACCACCGACTGGGACGCCTATGGCCGGGGTAAGGACCCCCGCTGTGCGAACTGCATGGCGCACTGTGGTTATGAGACTTCCGCGGTCCTCGCCACCACGTCGTCGCTGAAGGAGTCCCTGCGCGCCATGCGCAGTGTCTGAGGTGCCATGCGCCCATCTCGTTACCATCTGTTAGCATAGAAGAGCCGGTCACCATTGGTGACCGGCTCTTTACTTTTTCGTTTCCAAGCCGACCAGCAGCCGATCGAGAACCTCGCCCGCCTCACGCCGGGCTGTCGCGGGTTCGGAGGCTCGGCCGATCAACAGGCTCGCTTCGGACAGCACGGCCGCGAGCACTCGGGTGAGCGGCGCGATCGGCAGCGGGTCGATGCGTCCTTCGTCGATGGCCTTGTTCAGCCATTCGGCGAGCAGGCGGTAACCGTAGCGCTCGACCAGGACGTCCCATGCGTCGTGGCCGAGCACCGCCGGGCCGTCGACCAGCACGATGCGTTGAAAATCGCTGTCGGTGCAGATGTCGAGAAACGACTGGAAGCCGGTTCGCAGCTGTTCCCAGGCATCCGTGGCCGGTTCGTCCGTAGCGCGCTTGAGCTCGGTGGTGACGAGCTGCTCGGCGACCTCAAGGGCGACCTGTTCCATCACCGCACTGAAGAGATCAGCTTTGTCTCGGAAGTGATGGTAAAGCGCTCCGCGCGTCACCCGCGCGTCGGCCACGATCTCTTCGGTGCCTGTTGCCGCGTACCCCTGGGTCCCGAATCGGTGTCTCGCGGCGGCCAGGAGAACCTCTCGGGTGGCGGCCGGATGCTCGCTCCCGCGGATCCTGCTCATTCGCTGATTATGTTGCACTCAGTCTTCTGGTGGGCTTGTTTGGGGGTGGAAATGTCCATCACTGTACCTGGTTGAGCTGGCTGAGATATTTAGCGTGCCCGGCAATAGGGGAGGCGGCGTCGCCGGGCTGAGGCACGCGCCTCGCTTCGTTGTCGTCGGCCGCCGCCCCACACCTGCGCTGGCTCCCTCCGCCGCCTCGCGACGCACGCACCCCATCCCGTTTCTTGATCTACTTCCCTGTTGCCGGGCGCTCTTGACGATCAGATGAGGGTAACGGTACCGGGTACCGCGACGGCGCCGGTGGCCGCTCGGAGGCGCCTATGCTAGCAGGACAATCTGGAGCTTCCGGTCGTCCGGAGCGCGACGATCCTCATAGTCTTATGGCTATGACCACGATCGAGCCACGCCCACCGGCTGTCGAGTGGGGCGAGCCGCGCAGCAGGACAATCACCTGGCATGATCCGATGATCGTTGCCGCGATGGCGCGGACCATGAGTGGTGTCGACTTTTTCCTGGCGATGCGTGACGGCACGGTACCGCCCCCGCCGATCGCCATGCATTTCGACTTCGAGATCGATACCGTCACCGCGGGAGACGTGCTTTTCCACTGCACCCCGGACGAATCCGCATACAACCCGATCGGTATGGTGCACGGCGGTCTTGTCTGCACCCTGCTGGACACGGTGACTGGTTGTTCCGTGCATACATCGTTGCCGGCCGGTCTTGGCTATACGTCCATCGAGATCAAGGTCAACTATCTGCGGCCGATCCACGTGGTCGACGGCCGCCCGAGCCGACTGACCGCGCACGGCTGGGTGGTGCGGCCCGGCCGCCGTGTCGTCTTCGCCGAAGGGGACGTCCGCGGTGCTGACGGCAGGATAGTCGCCACCGCGAGCAGCAGCTGTCTGGTGTTCCCGCTGGAGAACATACCCCCGTCGGCCTGATGATCGCGAATGCCGGGCGGTTGTTCACCAGCGGGCGACCATGGCCCGGCCTGCCTCCAGCGCCTGGCGCAGCGTGACCGCGTCCGATGCCAGTGCGCTGATCAGGACTCCCGGCCCGGCCAGCGGGAGCAGAGCGAAGGTGTCGGTGACGGCCGGGCCGGTCACGAGGCCGGCTGGTCCGGGTCCGGCGATCAGCAGTGAACCGGCCACGCGAGCGGTACCGAGAACAGCCGGTCCGTCGAGGCCAGGCATGGCCGGGTCGAGAGTGAGTTCCTGGCGCAGGAGCGGCCGCCACGTCCGGTCGTCTCCCTGGTCCCGGTCTTGCTTCTGGTTGTGTTCCTGGTCGCTGACGTCGACGCGCAGCGCGGTGGAGATCGAGCCGGCCGGTTCGCCGAAGCGCCCGAGGACGATCTCCTCCCGCCACAGCAGGCAGGCGGTCGATGCCAGCCGGATGCTCGCCCGCATGCGGTGCCGGCAGCCGCGGGCGGCCACCGTCGGCTCGGGCAGATACACGAGCGTCGCACCGGGCCCGACATCGGCATGGACGTCGAACAGGGAGGACCGGTCCGTGTCGTCCCAATGGTCGTCGCCGTGGTTGTCACCGCGGCAGTTCCCATCCCCGTGGTCGCCGCGCCCGCCGAACCCGGGCAGGGCGACGGTTGCCGCGACCGTGCGAAGCCGCAGGCACACTCCGGTCCCGACAGCGATGTCGAGCCGCAGCCGGTCACCGGCCAACGGGCCGGCCGCGGCATTCACCAGATGGATGGTCACGGTCGGCAGACGCATGTGCTGTGGATCATTATGGCTGCCGTGCCTGTCAGTCGTGCCGGTGCGGCGCAGCACCAGCGGTACCTGCGACCGAAGTTCGCTCACCCGGATCCCGCCGTCATCCGTCGGATCGACCCGTACGGCAGCGTGCGCGCTGATCGATGCCCGGCCCCGACCGCCGTGGTCGATGCTGGCTGTCGACCGCGGCATGTTCAGGCCATGCTCCCGGGCCGGGGAGCCCGCGCCGGCTGGGTACCCGGCAGCGGACGTTGTGACAGCACCCATTGGGTCACTGGTGCCGCTCCCGGTTCGACGGTAAGCGAGGTGAACAGCACCGGACGTCCGTGCCGGATCCGTTCGGCATCCCGGGCCATGACGCCGAGGTCCGCGCCCACCAGCGGGGCGAGGTCGGTCTTGTTGACGACGAGCAGATCACTGTTGGTCACCCCAGGTCCTCCCTTGCGGGGCACCTTGTCGCCGCCGGCCACGTCGATGACGAAGATCTGCCGGTCGATCAGGCCGTAGCTGAAGGTTGCCGTCAGGTTGTCCCCACCGCTTTCAACAAGGATCATATCGAGTGGGCCGCAGTTCGACTCCAGGTCCTCGACGGCGTCGAGGTTCGCGGTGATGTCGTCCCGGATGGCGGTGTGCGGGCAGCAGCCGGTCTCGACCGCGCGGATGCGCGCCGGGTCGAGTACACCGGCCGCGCGCAGGAAGTCGGCGTCCTCTGTGGTGTAGATGTCGTTGGTCACGACGGCGAGCCGCAGCGTGCCGGCGAGGCTCCGGCACAAGGCCGCGACCAGCGCGGTCTTGCCGCTGCCGACCGGCCCGCCGATACCGATGCGGACCGCCCGGTCGGCCGGGAGCACGCCCGGCGGCATGCGCGGTGTCGCCGCGTGGGTTGTCGCCTGGGCTGCGGCGCCGCCCCCAGCGGGGAACGTCTGAAGGTCATGCTCGCGGTGCATCGCTACACCTTCCCGAACTTCCGCCCGGCCCGCACCCCAGCAGCCACCCGTGACTGCCACTGGTCCCACCAGGCCCAGGAGTGCTTGACGGCTGTGATCGGCGTGCCTATGCTGAGATCGCACTCGTCGAACCGGGTGTCATAAACTGTGCCGGACGTAGGGGCCGGTCGGGGCTCTTGATTGTTTTTCAGTGAGAAAAGGCGGTCCTTCGGGATCGCCTTTTCCATGTTGGCGGCGTGGGCGTGGAGAGCCGAAGGACGGCTTGGGAACACCGTTCAGAACGGCAGCGCGGAG
>NZ_CAKJTM010000048.1:38466-39978 GCF_917627345.1 Protofrankia sp. CiP3
AACAACTTCCGGCGGCGACCACTTAGGGCCGCGAGGATCGGCAGACCGTCGTCCGTCATGTGGCCGGTCTCGACCGCAGCGTGGCAGTCGCCTACCGCCCGGTCCGGTGGCAGGAAGATCAAGGCTGCCTCTTCTCCGGTGTCTGTGACAACCCGGGCGGCGTGATGCCTGTGACGTCCGGTGAACACGTTCCCGTACGGCCCCATGGATCTCACTAGTCTCGTCGGCGCGGGTGGCGCGGTGTTGTCTGTGGAGCCCACCAGGCGCCATCCTCCCTGTACCTGCTTCACCAGAAGTGTCGTACCGACGAGCACTCCGTCCCGCGGGATGTCGACATCCGTGGGCGTCCTGGATCCGGGGAAACCGACTTCGACAGTGGTAGGGGATGTGCGGGCGACCACCGTGGCCGTCCGCAGCGTCGTGCAGGGCAGTGCCGTCCTGTCCGTACCGAGTTCCAGCAGTGGGAAATCCCTGCCTCGCGTCCCGAGGTCGACACCCGTCGGGTAAAGACTTACCGTATGTCCCCGCTGAGGTGGTTGGCCGCCGAACAGCCGGGCCGAGGCCAGCCCCGCCACACCGCACGTGTGCCGGACAAGTATATGGACATTTCCATGACGGCGTTCGGGGTGCAGCACCTGCCACGAGTAGTTCCGGGAGTGCCGTCGCCAGGCGAAGGCGACGACCTCGTTGCGGCGGCTTGATCCGCAGTATTGGCCGTCGCGTCCCACCATGTCCAGGATTTCCCGCTCGCCGAGGAGCAGCCAGCGGATACCGGAACGGTTGTTGACCCCCGAGGTCGCGCTGGTCACCACGGGAACGCCCAGCCGGTCCGCGAAGTCTGCCGCCGGATCGAGGTCCATGTCCTTGCTGAGCACGACAATGGCCCGGGCAGGGTGCCGCTCGTGCCGGATGGCGTAGGCTGAATGGGCGACCTGCATCCCGCAGAGCATGTCGACGAGCTTCTCCTCGAAGTTGCGTATCCCGTCACCGCTGTTGTCCCGCAGCGCGCCGTCCAGAATCTTGCCGGCCGTCCTTCAGGACCGAACGCGCGTATTCAACGTTTCTGGCTACCTCGCGGCGCAGCTCCGGGGTTTTGTTCCTGACGGCCCGAGTGCCGATGCCGATGTATGTCTCGACGGCATCGAAACCCAGCGACTGCAGAGCGGTCCGGATGCCGGAAACGTTTGGTAGACGGGGGCTTCCCAGGACCTCTCGCGCCTGGCCGCGCACATTCTGCGCGTCGACTATCACGACTGCCGGCGTCAGCCCGCGGCCGGGTGCGGTGGCCGTGGGTGCGCTTATGATCATTTTTTCCTTTACGGGACGTCGTTATGAGACCACGGGACATGGTATGCCGAGTCTGTCGTTTTCTGGTCGGGATTCTTTCCTTCCGGCGCGTCGCCGGGTCCCGCGGTCGTGGTTCCGCTCAGGTGTGCTTCGTGATCTTAGCGGTCGGCACTGGAAGTCCTTCGGGGGTTGGTCGGATGCCAGGTGGATGCGTCGCGAGGCGGA
>NZ_CAKJTM010000049.1:0-3709 GCF_917627345.1 Protofrankia sp. CiP3
CATCCTGAGCCGGGCGCTAAAAGTCGCCGTCCAGCGGGGCAAGGTCACCCGCAACGTCTGCACCCTGGTGGATGCCCCCTCCGTCCACCGGGACGAGGTGCAACCGCTGACCGCTGGACAGGCACGCCACGTCCTGACGCTCGCGGTCACCCGGCCGAACGGGGCGCGCTGGTCGGTGGCGGTGGCGCTTGGGCTGCGTCAGGGTGAGGCGCTCGGTCTGCCGTGGGACGCGGTCGACCTGGACGCCGGGACGTTGACCGTGCGGCAGGCGCTGCAACGTCGGCCCTGGCAGCACGGCTGCGGTGACGATCCGTGCAAACGGAAGCGGGGCGGGAACTGTCCGAAGCGGCACGGCGGTGGGTTCGTCATCGTCCGGCCGAAGAGCCGGGCCGGCCGGCGCACGATCACCCTTCCGGCTCCGCTGGTCACCGCGTTGCGCGCCCACCGGAAACGTCAGGATGCCGACCGGGCCACGGCCGGGAACCTCTGGGACAACGAACACGGGCTGGTGTTCACCAGGACGGACGGGCATCCGATCGACCCGGCGGCGGACTGGCGGGAATGGAAAACCCTCGCCAAGGCGGCCGGTGTGGCTGCCGCACGGCTGCACGACGCCCGCCACACCGCGGCGAGTCTCCTGCTGGCACAGGGCGTGCCGGCCCGGGTCGCGATGGAGATTCTCGGCCATTCGCAGATCGGTCTGACGCTGGGGACCTACAGTCACGTCGCGCCGGAGCTGCGTACCGATGCGGCAGCCCGGATGGGGGAGGCGCTGTGGGGCTCCGACGACCGCGACGCCAGCGGGGGAGGTGAGACCACGCTGTGACACTTTGGCTGCCAGTCTGGCTGCCAGGGTAGATCACCAATCATAGAAAAGATCGTCTACGGGCCTGTGACCTGCACAGATACTGTGGGGCGGGTGGGACTCGAACCCACGACCGACGGATTATGAGTCCGCTGCTCTAACCGACTGAGCTACCGCCCCGTAACCGGCATGCCGGTCACACCAACCGTACCGGTGGCTGGCGCCGACGGTGGTGAGCATATCCGTTGCCAGCGACCCGGATGCGGTCGTCTTCCCGCTGGCTCCGTAGGGGCCCGGTGCAACGGTGGGGTCCGGTGCAACGGATGGCGGCTGATCCATCGGAGCGTCCGACAGGTATGTCACAGGTGCGCCCCAGTGTTTCGACAGCTCCCGATCGGAAGGTGAGCAGCACGGTCACCAACCTGGTGGCCACGAGCCAAGGAGATCGTGCTAGCCATGACCGACGATCAGATGGCCGGTCGGAACAGAAGCCGGAAAGGACTCGCCTGGGCAGCGGGTCTGGTGACGGCGGGGGCTCTCATCGGTGGCGTGTTGGCCGGCGCCACCAGCGCCTCCGCCGCCACCGAGACCTCCTCTCCACCGGTGACCGCCGCGGCGGACGCCGGTTCCGCCACCCCAGCGGTCCCCGGTAACTCCGGCGGTCAGCCTCAGAACAAAGATCAGTTCAAGGGCTGGGATGGTGCGGCGCCGGTACGCGGTGACGAGAAACAGCTGACCGGCACCGACGCGGAGAAGGCGCGTGCGACGGCACTGCAGGCCGTTCCCGGTGGCACGGTCTACCGGGTCGAAACCGACGCCGGTGATGCCCAGTACGAGGCACACATGAAGAAGGCTGATGGTTCACTCGTCACGGTCAAGCTAGACAAGAATTTCGCTCTTATCAAGGTCGAGGACGGGATGGGCGCTGGAGATCCAGCTCCATCCGGTCGGGGTGGTCCGCGGAAAAGCGGCTGACGTAAACCTCCAGCGTGCGGGCTACCGCGCCTGACGTCGGGGCGGTTACGCGTTTATTCGTTCGATGCGTGACCGCCCCGCACCGCTCGTTGGCCGAATTCGGGCCGGCCGGCCGGCTGGCTCTCCGGCCGGCCGGCTCTTCGTCCGGCCGGGTGTTTATCCCGCTGTATAGCGGCTTGCCGCGCGTTCGCGTTCATGGCTGAACGGATCTACTCTGGCGGGTATGAGCATCACAACTGAGGCCGCACCGACAACGGCTCATCGAGGTACACCCGCGCCTGTCAGCGACGCGCATGCGTTTTTGATCACCATGCCCGGCGCTGAGGCTGCGGCCGAGCCGCTGCCAGCGGCCAATCCCTACCAGCGGCCAGCGGCTGTCCAGCGGGTCGCGGCGCGGTCCCGCAGCTCACTCATCCGCCGTGTCCTGGCCGCGAGGGCGGCGCTGCCGCGGTTGTGGGCTCTGGTGATGGTGACCGGTTTCCTCGCCGCTGGGGCGATCGAGCCGGTACCGGACGGTCCTGATCCGGTTGTGCCCGCCTGGATCGCAGCCATCGGTGATGTGACCTTGCTGATTCTCCTCGTCGCCGTCGTGCTGCTGCTCGCCGGTCAGCGTGCCGGGTATGGGCTGTCCACGTACGGAAGCGCTGGCCTTGTTCTGCTGGCGGCGTTGTGTCCGGCCACTGGCCACCATGTACTGGCGCCGTGGTGGTTCGGCCAGCTGGCCATCACCGTGGGGCTGCTCGCCGGATCCCTTGCGCTGCGCTCTCGGGCGGCCCGTTCCCCGGCGCTATGACGACGTCCATGGAAATGACGGGCGGTTGATCTTTTTTGCTGGTTCTTCTGCTGCCCGCCAGCTACTGTTGATCTTTAGTATGACAAAGATGACGGATTCGGCGAGGTAGAAGACGCCGAGTGCGATCAGGACGATGAGACCGGGAATGAAGATAAAAAGCAAGCCAGGAACAAGGACGGCGATAAATGCGGCTAACTGGCTGAAACCGGGGCGCCACAGGGTGGAAATTCCTGACTTGCGGGTGGCCGCGAGCCTGACCGCCCCCCACATGAGCCACCGCCGTAAGAAGGGCACGTTTAGTTCACGCATTGCGCGCCGGAAGATCCCGTCCGCGTCGGCACGCTCAATGCCGCCACGGTCGGCCAGTTCCCAGAGCCAGTCATGCAGGATGGCAGCCTTGGTGTAACGTCCGTATCTGGGTATGAGCCAGGTGAAGATCTGTGGCACCGACGCAAAGTCGGTTACGAACCCCTTCTCCACGGTGAACAGCTGTTTGTTGCCCTGATATACGACTGCTTTCAGGAGCCGCCAACGCACCTCGTCGAGCTCTTCGACGACAACACCGCAGCTGACAAATGGCATTGGCTCCCCCGTTTCTGCCTGAAAGTGCCTGATTAATAACGGAAAGTGGCGGTATAGCTGACCGCGACGCGCCGTATGCGGCACGTGTTGCCCGTTATAGTGTTTCCTTCCCGATTCTCGGCGTCCCGCTGCCTGTCAGCTGGGAGCTGTTCATTGAACTGTCCGCACCCGGCTGTACCGGCTTCTGGTCTGCCGAGGCCGACGGTACTGGCAGGATTATCCCCCTGGCGTTTGCTTTGTGCCAGTACTACAGCGAAAGTGGCAGCATCGTGGTCTCGATGAGTGCCCGGCCATGTCGATGAGCGCCCGGCCATACAGCCGGGCTCCTTTCAGCCATCGGCAGCGGAACAGGTTTCCCGGCGTTCTTGTCGACCATGTCCGCGGGCGTGTCGACCGCGAGCGCGGATGGACTTTCATGGTCAGAAATTCCCGCCGGACCACCGCTGCGCCGGTGACGGCGAAGCGTCCCGCGACCGCTGTGCGCCGATGGCCTGGCCATCGTCCAGATGTTGATCTAAAATCTTTTTGCGGTAAGAGCGCCCGGCAATAGGGGT
>NZ_CAKJTM010000049.1:4075-39009 GCF_917627345.1 Protofrankia sp. CiP3
CGATGCGGTGAGGTGCGTGCCCCAGCCCCGCGACGCCGCGTCCCCTATTGCCGGTCGCTCTAAAGCTGAAGGCCCTGACCTGGGGTTCTGCTCCCGCGACAGGACTCGAACCTGTAACCTGCCGGTTAACAGCCGGACGCTCTGCCAATTGAGCTACGCGGGACCGCGATGCCTCGGACCAGGATCCTGAGCACCTGACTTGGCAAGGGTACCTGAGGTTCGAGCGGGCCGTTCGGCGGGGTAGTAATCCCGAGGCCGGTCGGGGCAGGGCGCTGGTCAGCGGCGGCAGCAAGGCAACAGGCCCAGCGTCCAGCGGCAGCGGCGGTCCAGCGTCGTCCACCCGGCCGAAGGAGACATGGTCACGCCGCTGCCGCGGCGCGGGAGGCCCCGCCAGCCCACCTGGCCGCGGGAGGTGCGATCATGCTGCTTCCGCATCTTTTCAGGCCCTTGGAACCAGCGGGAGGCACCATGTACGTCAGGCCCGGTTTCGTCGTCGGTCTCGGTCTCGGCTACCTGCTGGGCGCACGTGCGGGCCGGGAACGCTATGACCTGATCATGCGTCAGGCGCGGTCGCTCCGGGAGCGTCCAGAGGTACAGAGCGCGGCAGGTGTCGTCTCGGCGCGGGCCGGCGGGCTCGTTGACAAGGTCCGCCAGGCGGTGGGCGGTGTCACGGGCCGAGGCAGCCACCCGGCGGCGACCGGTGCCTTTGCCGGTACGGTCGGAGCGCACAGCGCGAACGGCTCCGGCGCGGTCCATACCTCCTGACCCGCATATCTCAGCCGGGCGGTCCTCGCCGCCCCGCGACCGGCGCGCGGGCAGTGCTGAGCTGAGCCAGCCCGCCGGCCGCGGTCCGGCTGGATTTCTCGCGCGCGGTCGCGGTACGTACTACCGTGGTTTCGCCGGAGCTCGCTGGTCTTGTCCGTCACTACCCGGTCACCTGGAGCCATAAAACGTGGCCATGCAACTCCGGGCGTATCTTTTCGTGGCAACGCACTGCGCCACGTGTGTCCATTGTTCATCTGACATCGCCGCGCTGGCGGTTGCCTGCCGCCTGTGACACAGCCGCCTGAGACATGGCCGACTGTGATGACGTTCATAGTTTGATGTGCTAGACATAAATTGTTTGTCAGCCTCGGCGAGGGGAACGTCATGGATCTTACGACGGCAACACGCCACGCGGCCGACTATGATCTGCTTTTCGTCGGTGTGTCCGTCGCGCTGGCAACGGTGGGGTCGTTCGCCGCGCTGGTCAGCGCGTTACGTATTCCTCTGAGCGGGGCTGCCACCCGGCTGCGCTGGGTCCTGTCAGCAGCTTTGTCGCTTGGCGGCGGCGCAATCTGGGCGATGCACTTCATGGGTATGGTCGCATATCACATCGACGGGATGGACATCACGTACGACATAGGCCTCACCGCGCTGTCGCTTGTTATCGCGGTGGCGGTATCGGGAATCGGCCTGGTGGTTGTCGGAACGAATCCCCGCAGCGTGGCGCGTCTTGGGGCCGGCGGGCTCATTGCCGGTCTCGGCGTCGCTGCGATGCACTACACAGGCATGGCCGCGATGCGGACCGGCGGCACCGTCACGTATGACACGAAGCTTGTCGCGATCTCGGTCGTCATAGCCGTGCTCGCGGCGCTGGCCGCGCTGTGGATCACCTTTCGGGTACGTAGCCGCAGCCACGTGTTGGTCGCGTCGCTGGTGATGGCCGCCGCCGTCTGCGGGATGCACTACACGGGCATGGCCGCCACCCGGGTCACAGGCATATCCGGGGCGTCCGAGCCGAGTGGTGGCGTTGATCCGATCACCTTGAGCCTCGTCGTGTGCGTCCTGACCTTCTCCATCCTGGCGCTGGTCATCTTCGCGGCCCTGGGCGGGGTCAGCGAGACAGACGTCTTCACCCGCGCGGCTCATGCCCACGACCAGACGGCCAACCTCGGCGGGAGGCCCGATATGAGCGGGGGGAAGCCCGGCATGGCAGCCGGCTCGGGTGCGTTCGGGCCGGCGGCACCGGCCGGACGGGCCGCACCGGTCCTGACCATCGCGGCCCAGGGCGCGGACGTGTTCGGCCAGGCCGGCGACCCCGGGCGCCAGGGACGCCGGCGCGGTCATGCCACGCGGCGGTAGGAACGCGGGTCCAGGAGCAACCGGCGGCCGGACGTCCGTACGGGCGGTCATACGGTAGGTCGGTGAACCTGTTCGATGCCGGGCTCGAGCGGGCCCTCGCGACGTCGGGCCCGCTCGCGGCCCGGCTGCGGCCCCGCACGCTCGACGACGTTGTCGGGCAGCGGCACCTGCTCGCGGCGGGCAGCCCGCTGCGGCGGCTGGTGGAGGGCGGCGGTACCACCTCGGTCCTGCTGTGGGGGCCGCCTGGTACCGGCAAGACAACCCTGGCCCACGTCATAGCGGGTTCAGGTCAACGTCGTTTCCGTGAGCTGTCGGCTGTCACGGCCGGTGTGAAGGATGTGCGGGCGGCGATCGACGAGGCGCGTGACACGCTCGCGGTTTCCGGAGCGCGCACGGTGTTGTTCATCGACGAGGTGCACCGTTTCACCAGGACCCAGCAGGACGCGCTGCTGCCCGCGGTGGAGAACGGCCTGGTCACGCTCGTCGCGGCCACCACCGAGAATCCGTTTTTCGCGGTGGTGGCACCGTTGCTGTCCCGGTCGCTGCTGCTCACGCTGGAGCCGCTCACCGACGACGACATCCGCACTCTGATCAGCCGGGCGCTCGCGGACCCTCGCGGCTACGGCGGCCGGCTGGCGTTGGACGACGACGCGGTCGATCATGTTCTGCGCTTGGCCGGCGGCGATGCCCGGCGTGCCCTGACCGCGTTACAGGCCGCCGGTGACGCGGTGGTCGGGACAGCCGGAGCGGATGCGCCGGCGCGTGTTGATCTCGCGACCGTTGAACAGGCCGTGAACCGGGCCGCGGTCCGCTATGACCGGGCCGGTGACCAGCACTATGACGTGGCAAGCGCGTTCATCAAGTCCATCCGCGGCGGGGACGCCGACGCCGCCCTGCACTATCTGGCCCGGATGCTGGAAGCGGGGGAGGACCCTCGCTTCGTCGCCCGGAGAATGATCATATTGGCCAGCGAAGACGTCGGGCTCGCTGAGCCTGGCGCGCTGGGCGTGGCGGTGGCGGCGGCACAGGCCCTGGAGCTGGTAGGCCTGCCTGAGGCGCGGCTCGCGCTGGCCCAGGCGGTGATCCATCTCGCGCTGGCGCCGAAGTCCAACGCGGTGATCCGGGCCGTTGACGCGGCCATCGCCGATGTCCGGGCGGGGCGTGCCGGTCCCGTGCCGACTCATCTCCGCGACGCGCACTACCCGGGCGCGGGCCGGCTCGGCCATGGTGGGGGCTACCGGTACCCCCACGACCACCCGGGCGGCGTGGTCGGCCAGCAGTATGCGCCTGACCCGCTGGTGGGCCGCGACTACTACCAGCCGGGCGCGAACGGGTTCGAGTCGCGTGCCTCGCAGCGGCTGGCGTTCCTGCGCGCCACTCTGCGGGGTGCCGGTCATCCGACCGGCGCCCACGGCGATGTGGACGAGCCGGCAGGGGCGAGTGGCCACGAAGCCGGTCGCGCTCGGTAGGGTCGCTCCAGGAACGCCGGTTTGGAGCCGACCGAAAAATAGGCCGGGTTACGGCAAAAGGCAAAATATGGCCGGGTTACGGCCCATGACAGCGGAGGCGGAGCGCACATGTCCGGTGGTGCGATCGCGGGACTGATCGCGGCGGGGGCGTTCTCCGTGCTCGTCCTGTTCGGCTGCTACGTGTTGTTCAAGCTTGGGAAGATCTTCGACGAGGCGGCCGCGCGGGTTCGCCAGACCGGGTTTGCCATCGACGAGGGCACCGCGCGCGTCCGGCAGGCGGGCACAACCGTGGATGAGGTGAACCTTGCTCTCAGCCACGTGAACAAGGAACTTGACCGGGTCGACGCCATCACGGCGAATGTGCAGTCGATCTCGACGAACATCTCCTCGCTCACGTCGTTGTTCGCGGCGACACTCGGTGGTCCGATCGTCCGGGTCGCGGCCTTCACCTACGGGGTCCGGCGGGCAGCCGCCAAGCGGAGCCGCGCGGACATCGAGTCGCGGGTGACCGCGGAGATCAGGGCCGACCGCGCGTCCCGGCGGACCGCCCGGCGGGCTGACGCGACCGGCGGCCAGACACCCGGCGCGCAGGTAACCGGGGTGGCTGGTGCGCAGGTGGCTGCTGCCGAGAGCAGGAGCGCGTAATGCCCCGGATGTTCTACATCGCCCTCGGCGCGGCCGTCGGTGTTGTCACCGTCCGGCGGGCCGCCCGCGCGGTGTCCACGCTCACCCCACAGCACCTGGCCGGTTCTTTCGCGCAGTCGGTGCGGGAGTTCGTGACGGACGTCCAGGAGGGCATGGCGGAGCGGGAGGTTGAGCTTCGCCACGCTCTTGGGATTGGCGATGACGACGGCGTCGACGCCCCGGCGGCCCCGGACGCCCCGGATGCCCGCCTCCGCTGACCCCACCGGCCTCCAGCCCCGGAGGTCCGGGGGCGTCCGGTGACCCGCCGGACGGGCGTGTGGGTGGGCGTGGACGTGGGCACCGTACGGGTGGGAATCGCCGCCAGTGATCCTGACGCGAGGCTCGCCTTCCCGGTGACGACCTTACGGCGCGATCCCCGAACACACCGCGATCTTGATGAGCTTGCAATTATTATTCGGGATCGTCGGGCGGTGGAGGTCGTCGTGGGCCTGCCGGCGCGGTTGTCCGGTGCTGAGGGGCCAGCGGCGCGCCAGGCGCGAGCCTATGCCGATCTTCTCGCGGCGCGGGTGGCCCCTGTCCCGGTACGGCTCGCCGACGAGCGGATGACCACGGTCGTGGCCCACCGCCGGATGGCTGAACGTGGCATGCGTGCCCGAGCTCGTCGTGGAGTCGTTGATCAGGAGGCAGCGGTGCAGATCCTGCAGTCCGTGCTGGACGCCCCTCCGGACGGAGGTACCGCGGACGCCATATCCCCACCATCTGCTGGCCCATTGGTGGACGATGGCGCTATGCGCGCACCCCAACGCCCTGCGAGACCGAGGTCGGACCGTTCCGCGGACAACACGTGATCAGCGACGACCTCGACGAGCTGCTGGGCGACGCGCAGAACGGCGGTGCGCCCAACGGCGTCGGGTCGAACAACCGTCGCCGCGGCAGGCGTAACCGGGCCGGCCGGCGACGACCTACCGCCGTTCCGAAGCTTATCGCGATCCTGGTCGTTGTAGCCGGAATGCTCGGTGGCGGAATTTACGGCGCGGGGAAGGTGATCGGGCGCATCGCGAAGGGCGAGTCGGCCGCTGACTACGCCGGACCAGGTGACGGCTCGGTCATCATCCAGATCCAGGCCGGGTCGACCGCCCGTGATATCGCGCGGGTGCTGGCATCGGCGGATGTCGTGCGGACCCCGGCAGCCTTCGTCAACGCGGCCGCGGCCGATGAGCGCTCACGGTCGATCCAGCCCGGTTTCTACAAGGTCAAGCAGCGGCTGCGCGCGGTCGACGCGCTCACCGCGCTGCTCGATGCCAGGTCACACGCGCTGTTCCGGCTCACCATCGCCGAGGGCATGACCACCCGGCAGGTGCTCACGGCACTCGCGGACCGTACCGGCCAGCCGCTTTCGGCCCTGGAGGCCATCGTGAAGAACCCGGGCGAGCTCCAGCTCCCGCCGTATGCCAGCGGGGTTGAGGGCTATCTGTACCCGTTCACCTACGACCTGCAGCCAGGCGCGTCCCTGGCGGTCACCGTCAAGATGTTCGTCGACCGTTTCAAGGCGGAGACCGCGTCGCTCGACATCCCGGCCGGCGCGGCCGCGCTGGGCCGTACTCCGCAGGACATCATTACCGTCGCGTCCATCATCGAGCGTGAGGTGAAAAACCCCGATGAGGGGCCGAAGGTCGCGCGGGTCATCTACAACCGGCTCGCCGACACCTCCGGTGCCTTCCGCCGCCTGGATCTCGACTCGACCACCCGGTACGCGCTCGACGAGTACGAGGGCCCGCTGACGCAGGGGCAGCTGAACGCCAACAACCCCTACAACACCCGTAAGGTGGCCGGCCTGCCTCCCGGTGCCATCGCCAACCCCGGCAGATGGGCGCTGGAGTCCGCGCTGCATCCGGCCGCGGGGCCGTGGATGTACTTCGTGTCGCTGCCGAAGTCGAATGTGACGATTTTCGCCACCACGGACAAGGAGTGGCAGGAGGCGCTCACCCGCTACCGTTCCGAGGGCGGGTCGTGACCCGTCGGCGGGCCGCCGTCCTTGGCATGCCGGTTACTCATTCGCTGTCACCGGTTATGCACGCGGCCGCTTATGCCGAGCTCGGGCTCGACTGGGACTACCCGGCCGTCGAGTGTGACGAGGGCGCGCTGGCGCAGGCGCTCCACCGGGTGCGGACGGAGCCGGGCTGGGTGGGCCTGTCGCTCACCATGCCGCTGAAGACGGCCGTCCTGGCGCTGCTCGACACGCTCGACGCCACCGCGGCGCTTCTCGGCGCGGCCAACACCGTCGTCGTCCGCCAGGACCCAGCCGGTACCGCGGTCGCCGGCGCACCGGTGCGGCTGGACGGGTTCAACACCGATGTCATGGGCATCGCCCACGCCGTCACCCAGGTTCTCGGTGACGGGGCGGCGCCGAGCAGCCCCCTGATCCTCGGTGCGGGGGGGACCGCTCGGGCCGCCCTCGGCGCGTTGGCCCGGCTCGGTGCCACCCGGGTGGACCTGGTCGCCCGCCGGCCGGCGGCGGCGGCGCCCCTGGTCGACCTCGGTGGCGCGCTCGGGCTTGGCGTCACGGTCCACCGGTGGGGGCTGCCGGGCTCGGGTGCCCGCACGCGTCCGGGCGGGCTGGGTTCGCTCGCGGACGCCGACATCGTCCTTGCGACCACTCCGGCCGGCGCGACCGATGACCTGGCCCAGCGGGCGTGGCCCTCCTCGACGGCGCTGGTCGAGCTGCTGTACCACCCGTGGCCCACCCGGCTGGCCGCCCGTGCGCAGGCCGCCGGAGCGGCGTTGGCCGGTGGCCTGGTCGTGCTCGCGGCCCAGGCGGTCGGGCAGGTTCGGCTCTTCACCGGGGCCGAGGTGGAGGTGGGCCTGCTCCTCGACGCGGGCCGGCGGGCGCTGGCGGCGCGGTCGGCGCCATCTTCGCTGCCGCCCGCTATGCAGGCATCGGCATCGGCATCGGCATCGGCATCGGTGTCGGTGTCGGTGTCGGTGTCGGTGTCGGCATCGGTGTCGGCCGCGCCCGGCGGCGGGCCGCCCCCGTGAACGTGCTGGGAACCGCGTCCAGCATAGTGATCGTCCTTGCCGCGCTGTGTGTCGTCCCGGCGCTTCCCGCGTTGGTGGGCGCCTTCGATCCGGTCGACGGTGAGCGGATCCGGACACCGGTGCCCACCGGCTGGGCGCTGGGCGTGCTCACCGGCGTGGTGGTCGCCGCGTTCGCGGTCGCATTGGATGATCATGTCAGTTGGCTGCCGGCATACGCCTATCTGGGGGTGACGGGAGTGCTGCTTGCCGTCATCGACGTCAGGGTTCATCGGCTGCCTGACGCGATCACCCTGCCGTCCTATCCGATCCTGGCCGCGCTGTTCGGGCTCGCGGCCGTCGTGGACGGGGACCTGGGACGATGGTGGCGCGGCCTCCTCGCCGCCGCGGTCGTGTCCGTGGTGTCCGCGGGGCTGTGGGCGTTGCCCGGCGCCGGCCTGGGGTTCGGCGACGTGAAGCTGTCCGGCCTGCTCGGCGGCGCCCTCGGGTGGCTTGGCGCCTCGGCCGTCCTCACCGGGTTCGTGGTGGGGATGACGCTGGCCGGGATGTGGGCGCTGCTCCTGCTGGTGACCAGGCGCGCCAGCCTGAGCGCGCGCATCGCGTACGGGCCGTTCCTGCTCGCGGGCGCCTTCGTCGCGATCGTCGGTTGGCCCGCACGTCCATGACCAGCCTGCCCGCCATGACCGGCCCGCCGTCGATGGCCGGCCCGCATGGAAGACTGGGTGCATGCTGCGCTGGTTGACTGCTGGGGAGTCGCACGGCCCGGCCCTGGTGGCAACCATCGAGGGGCTGCCGGCCGGTATAGGGGTATCCAGCGCTCAGATCGCCGACGAGCTCGCCCGCCGCCGGCTCGGTCACGGCCGCGGCGCACGGATGAGCTTTGAGCGTGACGAGGTCGAGCTGCTGGGGGGAGTGCGCCACGGCCGCACCCTGGGCGGCCCGGTCAGCGTCGTCGTCCGCAACACCGAGTGGCCCAGGTGGCGTCAGGTCATGGCGCCGGATCCGATCGACAGCGCGGAGCTGGCGGGGCTGGCCCGAAACGCTCCGCTGACCCGTCCGCGCCCTGGTCACGCGGATCTTGCCGGGATGCAGAAGTACGGGTTCGCCGACGCCCGGCCCGTGCTCGAGCGGGCCAGCGCCCGGGAGACCGCGGCGCGCGTCGCCCTCGGGACCGTCGCGAAGGCCCTGCTCCGCCAGGCGTACGGCATTGAGGTCGTCTCCCACGTGGTGGCGATCGGCGGGGTGGCGGTACCGCCCGGCTCACCAGCACCACAGCCGATGACCATGGACGTGGTGGACGCCGACCCGGTCCGCTGCGCCGACCCGGCGACAAGCCTGCGGATGGTCGCCGAGATCGACGCCGCCCGCCAGGATGCCGACACCCTCGGTGGGATCGTCGAGGTCCTGGCCTACGGCTGTCCACCGGGGCTGGGCAGCTACGTCCACGGTGATCGTCGCCTCGACGCCCGGATCGCCGGTGAGCTCATGGGCATCCAGGCGATTAAGGGGGTGGAGTTCGGTGACGGTTTCGCCACGGCCCGGCGGCGGGGGTCGCAGGCCCACGACGAGATCGAACGGCTGCCCGCCGACGGGACGCCGGGCGGGCCGTATCGGGTGCGCCGGGCCAGCGACCGTGCCGGCGGCATCGAGGGCGGGATGACCACCGGCGAGCCGCTGCGGGTCCGGGCGGCCATGAAGCCGATCTCGACGTTGTCCCGGCCGCTGGCCACGATCGACGTCGCCACCGGGGAACAGGCGGTCGCGATCGCGCAGCGTTCGGATGTGTGCGCGGTACCCGCGGCGGGGGTCGTCGCCGAGGCCATGGTCGCGCTCGTGCTCGCCGACGCGGCGGTGGAGAAGTTCGGTGGCGACTCGGTGGCGGAGTCCCGGCGCAACTGTGAGATGTACGTGCAGTCGCTGGTCATCAGGTCGGAGCCGGTATGATCGTCGCTGTCGAGGGCGGACGGCGGCCGCTCGTGGTGCTGGTGGGCCCGCCCGGCTCCGGGAAGACCACGGTGGGGCAGCTGCTCGCGCGGCGGCTCGGTACGAGCTTCCGTGACACGGACACGGATGTGGAGCTGCGGGCCGGGATGCCGGTTGCCGACATCTTCGTCGAGCGCGGTGAGGAGGCGTTCCGTGCGCTGGAACGGGATGCGGTTGCGCGCGCTCTGACCGAACATGACGGCGTCCTCGCACTGGGCGGTGGCGCGGTGCTGGACGCGGCGACGCGGGCGTCGCTACGCGGCCAGCTGGTCGTCCACCTCGACGTCGGGGTCAGCGACGCGGTGGCGCGGGTGGGGCTCGCCCGGGACCGCCCGCTGCTGGTCGAGGCGCCGCGTACCAGGATCGCGGCGATGCTGCGGGCACGCGCGCCGCTGTACGCCGAAGTCGCGGCCGCGGTGGTGGACACCGCGGGCCGCACACCCGAGGAGGTAGTCGAGTTGGTCGAACAGTCGGTGGTCAGGCCGTGACGGTGGCGCCGGTAACCCGGCTGGAGGTCGCTCCGGACGGCGTGCGGCCGTACGAGGTCGTCGTCGGTGAGGGCCTGCTCGGCGACCTCGCCGATCTGGTGGCCGGGCGGACCCGGGCCGCGGTGATCCATCCGCGCGCGCTGCGGGCGACCGCGGACGCCGTGGTCGCGGACCTGCGGGCGACGGCCACGGTCGAGGCCCACGCGATCGAGGTCCCGGACGGCGAGGAGGCCAAGAAGCTACGCATCGCCGGCTTCTGCTGGGACGTCCTCGGCCAGGTCGGTTTCACCCGTGACGATGTCGTCATCGGCCTCGGCGGTGGAGCCGCGACCGACCTCGCCGGCTTCGTGGCCGCGTCCTGGCTGCGTGGCGTCGATGTCGTGCAGGTGCCGACCACCGTCCTGGCGATGGTGGACGCGGCGATCGGCGGCAAGACCGGGATCGACATCGATGCCGGCAAGAATCTCGTCGGCGCCTTCCATCACCCCCTGGCCGTGTTGTGTGACCTCGCCACCCTCGCGACCCTGCCGGCGAGCGAGCACGCCTCGGGGCTCGCGGAGGTGGTGAAGGCGGGCTTCATCGCGGACCCGGTCATCCTCGATCTGCTTGACGAGGACCCCACGGGCCGGCGCCATCAGCGTGAGCTGCTGGAGCGGTCGATCAGGGTCAAGGCGGGCGTCGTGTCGGCCGATCCGCAGGAGGCCGGCCGGCGGGAGATCCTCAATTACGGGCACACCCTGGGGCATGCCATCGAGAAGGTCGAGGGCTTCAGCTGGCGCCACGGTGCCGCGGTGTCCGTCGGGATGGTCTTCGCCGCTTCCCTGAGCCGGCTCGCGGCGGGCCTGGACGATGCCACCGCTGACCGGCACCGCGACCTGCTCGAACGCATCGGCCTGCCCACGACCTACCGGGCGGACCGCTGGGCGGATCTGCTGGACGCGATGCGGGTGGACAAGAAGAGCCGCGGCCGCCGGCTGCGCTTCGTCGTCCTCGACGCGCTGGCCTGCCCGCGGGTGCTCGACGATCCGGACCCGGCGCTGGTGGTGGCCGCCTTCTCGGAGGTCGCCCGGGAGCTGTCGGAGCTGTCGGCCTCGTCCGGCGCGGGTGGTGGGGCCGGCGGCCCGGCCGTCGATGCTCCGGTGATCGCCGGCCCGGCTCTGGGAGTCCGGTCGTGAAGGTCCCATCGTGCGGGTGATGGTGCTCAGCGGCGCGAACCTCGGCCGGCTGGGCCGGCGGGAACCGGCGGTGTACGGCAGCCGCACCTATGACGATCTTGTCGCTGCCTGTCAGGAGCAGGCTGCGGAACTGGGCCTGACGGTGGACTGCCGGCAGACCGACGACGAGGCCACGATGCTCGCCTGGCTGCACGAGGCCGCGGACACTGAGGCAGCGGTGGTACTGAACCCGGGGGCATGGTCGCATTACTCCTACGCGCTGCGCGACGCCGCCGCCGAGGTCCGGGGACCGCTGGTAGAGGTGCACCTGAGCCAGACCCATGCCCGGGAGGCATTCCGGCACCACAGCGTGATCAGCGCGGTGGCGGCCGGGACCATCACCGGGCTGGGCTTCGACTCGTACCTGCTCGCGTTGCGGGCGATCGCCGCCCGCCGGCCGCGCGACGGCGCCTGATACCTCGGCTGGCGGGCGGCTGTTCGGTATGGCTATAGACTCTCCCGAGATCCCCGTCAGTCGAACGGACCAACCTGCTGGTCCGGCTGGAGAGTTGCGCGCAGTGGCGACCACGAATGACCTGAAGAACGGCATGACACTCGACCTCGACGGCACCTTGTGGAGCGTCGTCGGGTTCCAGCACGTCAAGCCCGGGAAGGGCGGGGCGTTTGTCCGGACGACGCTGAAGAACGTCCTGACGGGCAAGGTTGTCGACCGTACGTTCAACGCCGGTGTGAAGGTGGAGCTGGCGACCGTCGACCGGCGGGAGATGAGCTTCCTCTACCGCGACGGCGCGGACTTCGTCTTCATGGACAGCGAGTCGTTCGACCAGCTGCCCGTTCCGCCCGACGTCGTCGGCGATGCCGCGAACTACATGCTGGAGAACACCACGGCGACGGTGGCGCTGCACGACGGCGCGCCCCTGTACG
Organism: Protofrankia sp. CiP3; assembly: GCF_917627345.1. Lineage (NCBI taxonomy): Bacteria > Bacillati > Actinomycetota > Actinomycetes > Frankiales > Frankiaceae > Protofrankia > Protofrankia sp. CiP3. The sequence continues at coordinate 15,917 of NZ_CAKJTM010000049.1, forward strand.
TGGAGCTCCCGGCGAGTGTCGAGCTGATCATTTCGGAGACCGAGCCGGGGGTGCAGGGCGACCGCTCCACCGGTGGTAACAAGCCCGCGACGCTGGAGACCGGTGCCACCGTCCAGGTCCCCTTGTTCATCACCACCGGTGAGAAGGTCAAGGTCGACACCAGGGACGGCCGTTATCTCGGCCGGGTGACGAGCTGAGCGCCCGGTCGAAGGCTCGCAAGCGCGCTCTCGACATCCTCTACGAGGCCGACATGCGCGGGAACAGCTTCACCGACACGCTTGCCGAGCGTCTCGCGCAGGCCGATCCGCCGGTGCCGGAATACACCGTCAGCCTGGTCCAAGGTGTTGTCGAGCGCCTCGCCGACATCGACGGGATGCTGTCCGACCATGCCCAGGAGTGGACGCTTGAGCGGATGCCGCCGGTCGATCGCAACATCCTGCGGATCGGCGCTCTGGAACTGCTCTGGCGCGAGGACATCCCCGACGGGGTGGCCATCGACGAAGCGGTCGAACTCGCCAAAACGATCTCGACGGAACACTCGCCCGCGTTCGTCAACGGCCTGCTGGCACGGCTTCTTGATCTCAAGAGCGCCCGGCAGTAGGGGATTGGATCAAGGAGCGGGGCTGGGGTGCGTGCCCCAGCCCGGTGACGCCGCGCCCGTTGTTGCTGGTCGCTCTCAGCCAGGGGGAAAATCCCGGTCGTGACCGGCGAGATCCGGCCCAGGGCTGATCCCGGCCTGGTCCGCCGGATGCCGAGCCTCCGGCGGACCACCCTCGCGTGCTGGAGCCTCGGAGCCGGATCGCGCTCTTGGCGAGCCTCCGGCCGCGCGAAAGGAACCATGCTCGCGCGGCCTCTGGCGCGCCCTAGGCGGACTCGCTGATGCCGACTTCCTGATTCTGGTCGGGGCTCAGCACCCCCCACGAGACAAGCTGCTCGGTGAGCTTGCTCGGTGAGGTGTCGTAGATGACGGCGAGAGAACGCAGGTCCTCATAGCGGATCGAGAGCACGCGGCCGTTGTAGTCGCCGCGTTGGCTCTGAATGGTTGCCGCGTAGCGGGCGAGCGGGCCGCCCTGCTCCTTGGGCACCTGGGAAAGACGCTCCAGGTCGAGGACGATGCGCGGCGACTGCTCGAGTGGAGCCACGGTCGAGCCTTCGGGGAGGAGTTCTCCCACCGGGACGCCGTAGAACTCGGCAAGTTCGGACAGGCGTTGCACCGTAACGGCGCGGTCTCCGCGTTCGTAGGAGCCCACGACGACAGCCTTCCACCGCCCGTGCGACTTCTCCTCGACGCCATGAAGCGAGAGCCCCTGCTGGGTGCGTATTGCGCGCAGCCGAGTACCGAGCGCCTTCGCATAGTCGGACATCGGAGTGCCCACTCCCGTCGTGGTCGATCAGTTGGAACCGGGGCTCTTGCCGCCGGTGGTTACCCATAGTAGTCCCGGGCCGGTTGCGGCTCGACACCAGGGGGGTCGTGTTGGCTCTTTCTTTGTACCACTTTCTGTAGTACTCCGATCGCGCTAGGCGCTACAGCTATGGGAACTTCCCCACAAAGGACTGTTCATGCGCGTCGGGTTCTAAGGTTGTAACGTGCAGTGACAATCTAGTGCGTCAAAGAGCGTGCGGTCGTGGTTCCTTTCGCGTACCCGCAGCTCGAAGGGCTTGTGCGGGTGCCTGATACCGTCATCCGAACCGCTCCTTTAAGGGCCGTCCAGTGAGGCGGGGAAGGAGGGACACCGTCATGGCCACGACTGTCACGGGTGGATCCTTGCCCGGTCCGGAGGCATCCGGCCAGGGCACTGTTCGTACGGTCCTCTCCGGCGCGGACATCGGCCGGGTGCTCACCCGGATGGCGCATCAGATCCTGGAGAAGACCTCCGGCGGTGCCGGCGTCGTGCTTCTCGGTATCCCCACCCGGGGGGTGCCGCTGGCGCACCGGCTTGCCGCCCGGGTCCGCGCGGTGGAAGGCATCGAGCTCGGGGTGGGTTCGCTCGACCCGACCATGCACCGCGACGATCTGCGGCTTCGAGCGGTCCGTCCGCTCGAGGTCACCGACCTTCCCGACGGGGGGATCGACGGCTCGACGGTGATTCTCGTCGATGACGTCCTGTACTCAGGGCGCACGGTGCGGGCGGCTCTCGACGCACTGGCCGAGTTCGGCCGGCCCCGGGTGGTGCAACTTGCGGTCCTGGTGGACCGCGGCCACCGGGAACTGCCGATCCGGGCCGACTATGTGGGCAAGAACATGCCGACCTCCCGCCAGGAGGTGGTAGCGGTCCGTCTCGTCGAAACCGACGACCGTGACGCGGTGATGATTGTTTCGGAAGGGGCGGGTTGATGAATGGCCTCGCCCGCGGGTGGCGGCGGCATTCTCGGCCGGCCCGCGGCGCCCGCACCCGCTGGCAGATGCCGGCCAGGTGGGTCGTGTGATGCGTCATCTGCTTTCCACGGAAGATCTTGGTCGGGATGACGCCCTGCTCGTGCTCGACACGGCCGAGTACATGGCGACCGTCGCGGACCGGTCGGTCAAGAAACTGCCGACCCTGCGCGGTCGTACGGTGGTCAATCTGTTCTTTGAGGACTCGACCCGGACCCGGACGTCGTTCGAGGTCGCGGCCAAGCGGCTGTCCGCTGATGTAATCAATTTCTCAGCCCGCGGCTCGAGCGTCTCCAAGGGAGAAAGCCTCAAGGACACCGCGCTCACCCTCGAGGCGATGGGCGCGGACGCGGTGGTGTGCCGGCATCCGGCCAGCGGGGCTCCGCGCCGGCTTGCCGGGTGGGTGCGCGGCAGCGTGGTCAACGCCGGGGACGGCACCCATGAGCATCCGACCCAGGCGTTGCTCGACGCGTTCACCATCCGGCGCCGGCTCGGTCGTCTCGACGGCCTGTCCGTCACGATCGTCGGCGACATCCTGCACTCTCGGGTGGCCCGGTCCAACATGTGGCTGCTGTCGACCCTGGGAGCGGCCGTGACGGTGGTCGCCCCGCCCACGCTGGTGCCCGTCGGGATCGAGCGATGGCCGGTCACGGTCTCCTACGATCTGGACGCGGTGCTGCCCAAAAGCGATGTCGTCATCGTGCTGCGGGTCCAGCGGGAGCGGATGACGGCGGCGTTCTTCCCCACGGAGCGGGAGTACACCCGCCGGTACGGCCTGGACGCCGACCGGCTCGCGGCCATGCCGGCGTCCGCGCTGGTGATGCATCCGGGGCCGATGGTGCGTGGCATGGAGATCGCCTCGGATGTGGCCGACTCGACCCGCTCGACAGCGGTCGAGCAGGTCGCCAACGGCGTAAGCGTGCGGATGGCTGTTCTTTACCTGCTGTTGGGCGGTACCAGGGAGGTGGCATGACCGTGCTCTCGGTGGTCTGTGCCGCCGCACTCCCTACGATGTTCGTTCTGGAGGCCGCTTCATGACGCAACGCGTTGACGCCGCCGTGCGGGATCCGCTGGACAGCGGCGGACGCTGGCTCCTGCGCGGTGTCCGGCCGCTCGGTGGGGCCGCGGTGGACATGCTCCTGGACGGCCCGGTGCTGGCCGAGATCGGGCCGGCGCTGTCCGCGCCCGGCGCGAACGTCCTCGACGCGGACGGTCTGATCGCGTTGCCCGGGCTGGTGGACCTGCACACCCATCTGCGCGAACCGGGCCGGGAGGACGCCGAGACGGTCGCCTCGGGCACCCGGGCGGCGGCACTGGGCGGTTTCACCACCGTGTTCGCGATGGCCAACACCGAGCCGGTCGCGGACACCGCCGGGGTGGTGGAACAGGTGTGGCGGCTCGGCCAGGCCGCCGGGCACTGTGATGTGCGCCCGGTCGGCGCGGTCACCGAGGGGCTGCGCGGTGCCCGGCTCGCCGAACTGGGCGCGATGGCCTCGTCGGCGGCGGCCGTCCGGGTGTTCTCCGACGACGGCAACTGTGTGTCCGACGCGGTGCTCATGCGCCGGGCACTGGAGTACGTCAAGGCCTTTGACGGGGTGATCGCCCAGCACGCTCAGGAACCCCGGCTGACCGAGAACGCGCAGCTGAACGAGGGTGTCGTGTCGGCACGGCTCGGCCTGCCCGGGTGGCCGGCCGCCGCCGAGGAGGCGATCATCGCCCGGGACGCGCTGCTGGCCGGGCATGTGGGCTCGCGGCTGCATGTCTGTCACGTCTCGACCGCGGGCTCGGTGGAGATCCTGCGCTGGGCGAAGTCCAAGGGCTGGCGGGTCACGGCCGAGGTCACCCCGCACCATCTGCTGCTCACCGACGACCTGGCCACCTCCTATGACCCGGTCTACAAGGTCAATCCACCGCTACGGACCGCCGCCGACGTCGAGGCACTGCGCGCCGGGCTGGCCGACGGCACCATTGACTGCATCGCGACCGATCACGCTCCCCACGCCCCGCAGGACAAGGAGACGGAGTGGGCTGCCGCCCGTCCCGGCATGGTCGGCCTGGAGACCGCGCTGTCGATCGCGATCATGGTTATGGTGGAGCCGGGGCTGCTGGACTGGGCAGGGCTCGCCGACCGGATGGCGGGCGCCCCGAGCCGGATCGGCGGCCTGCCCCATGCGTCGCGGGACGTGGCCGCGGCGCTGCGCCCAGGCGCCGCGGCGAACGTCGTCCTGCTTGATCCGGCGGCCCGCTGGACGGTGGATCCACACGCGTTCGCCAGCCGCAGTCGCAACACCCCCTACGCCGGCCGCAGCCTGCCTGGACGTGTCCAGGCCACATTCTTGCGGGGGCGTCCCACCGTGCTTGACGGGAAGATCGTATGACCGACCATCTCACCTTCGCCGCTTCGCTCGTCACCGTCGCCGACGGTCTTGCCGGTACGGCGCCGCAACGCGGTCCCGACCGCCTGGGCCTGCATCTGCTGTTCGCCCTGGGCTGTCTGCTGCTGTTCGTGGCCGCGGTCGGCGGGATGCGCCGGACCTGGCGTCACCGCGCCGAGCGGCAGGAGGAGGACCTCCCCGATCTGCCCGTGGTCCCCGGCCAGACAGGTACCGTTCTCACCGCGCCGCTCAAGGGCCTCTATCTGGGGACGGTCGATGCCGGGCACTGGCTTGACCGCATCACTGCCCGGGGGCTCGGCGGGCGCGCGGACGCGTACGTGACCGTCTACGAGCACGGGATCCAGGTGGACCGCACGGGCAGCGAGCCGTTCTGGATCCCGCGGGATGCCGTCCGCGGCGCTCGGCTGGAACGGGCACACGCCGGCAAGGTCGCCGGTGCCGGGCGCATCATCGTTTTGGCCTGGTCGTTCGGCGGTCATGAGCTGGAGACCGGCCTGCGCGGGGACGACCGGGCGCGCCAGCCCAAGGTGGTGCGCGCGGTGCACGGCCTGATCGGGCCGGCCCCAGGGCCCACCGACGGCGAGGTCACCAGGCCGCGGCCGGTGGGCCGGGCGGTGTCACGGCTGCGTCCGCGAACGGCTGGCCAGGGGCCGGAGAGCACTCGCCCAGTCCCGCCCGCGGCCGGTGATGGCGTGCCACCGGCCCGCTCACCCGGCGCGCTGGGTAACAGCCCACCGGTGCTCGGCCCCGCCACCGTGCCGGGTGCGTCCCGGCCAGCGGGCACCTCCCCGATACCCGTCGTGACCCGCGCGCCCCGCTCCGCTGACCCTCCCGGGCCACGCGGGGGGCCGGGAGGCGCCTACCCACCGGGCTCCCGGCCCGGCCCGGCCGGTGCCGGTAAGGACGGCTCGGGGTACTCCGCCAACGCGGCCCAGGTTGATCCCCTCACGTCCCCGCTGGGAGATGTCGTCCGGAAGATGAAAAAGGACATCTGGTGAGCGGGAGCGGGAGCGGGAGCGGGAGCGGGAGCGAGAGCGCGTCGAATGATGTGGGGAGCGGGCCGTCGCGGCGAACCGCCAGCGCGGTGAACTGGGACGAGGCGGGTCTTCCCGGCGGCGTGGGCGATCCGGCGCGATCGGCGGCGCTCGAGGACGGGGGCACCGGGCCCCGGGCCCACGCGGTACGCCTGATGCTTGAGGACGGGCGCGGTTTCGTCGGTGAGGCCTTCGGGGCGGTGGGGGAGGCCTTCGGCGAGATCGTCTTCGCCACCGGCATGACCGGCTACCAGGAAACGCTGACCGATCCGTCCTACCACCGCCAGATCGTGGTCATGACCGCGCCACACATCGGCAACACCGGCATGAACGACGATGACGACGAGTCATCAAAGATCCATGTTGCCGGGTTCGTGGTTCGTGACCCAAGCCGGATCGCCTCCAACTGGCGGTCACGCCGCACTCTGGACGACGCGCTGGTGGCCGCCGGAGTGGTGGGCATCAGCGGTGTCGACACCCGGGCGCTCACCCGCCATCTGCGGGAACGTGGCGTGATGCGGTGCGGGATCGCCGATGCCGGGCAGGACGCGGGCGCCCTGCTTGAGTCGGTGCGCGCGAGCCCACGCATGGCCGGCGCGGACCTGGCGCCGGAGGTCAGCACCCGGGAGCCATACGTGGTGCAGGCCGCGACCGGTACGCCGATGTTCAGGGTTGCCGCGCTCGATCTGGGCATGAAGCGGTCGACGCCGTCGGCGCTGTCCGCGCTCGGGTGCCAGACGCACGTCCTGCCGGCCCGCGCCGGTGGCGAGGCCCTGCTCAACCTCGCCCCGGACGGGGTGTTCCTGTCCAACGGCCCAGGCGATCCCTCGACCGCGGACTACGCGGTCCAGGCCGTGCGCCGGGTGCTCGACGCCGGGATTCCGGTCTTCGGGATCTGCTTCGGCAACCAGGTGCTCGCTCGGGCGCTGGGTTTCGACACCTACAAGCTGACCTATGGCCATCGCGGGGTGAACCAGCCGGTTGCCGACACCGCGACCGGGCGGATCTCGGTGACCAGCCACAACCACGGTTTTGCCGTCAGGGCACCGCGTGACCGCGTCACCGACACGCCCTACGGGCGGGTCGAGGTCAGCCATGTGGCGCTCAACGACGGTGTGGTGGAGGGCCTCGCCTGCCTGGACGTGCCCGCCTTCAGCGTTCAGTTCCATCCGGAGGCGGCGCCCGGCCCCCACGACGCCCACGATCTGTTCGAGCGGTTCCGCGATCTGATGGCGGCTTCCCGGTGAGCGCCGGGGCAGGATACAGCGGGCCGGATGCTCCCGCGCAGGCGTACGCGCGGGGATGCCGATGGGAGGTCAGGCACTGATGCCGCGGCGAGAAGATCTGAGCAGCGTGTTGGTCATCGGGTCCGGGCCGATCGTCATTGGCCAGGCCTGCGAGTTCGACTACTCCGGTACCCAGGCCTGCCGGGTGCTGCGCGCGGAGGGCCTGCGGGTGGTGCTGGTCAACAGCAATCCTGCCACGATCATGACCGACCCGGACCTGGCGGACGCCACCTATGTGGAGCCGATCACGCCGGACATGATTACAAAGATCATCGATCGGGAGCGGCCCGACGCGCTGCTCGCGACGATGGGTGGCCAGACCGCGCTGAACGCCGCGGTCGCGCTGCACGACTCCGGTGTCCTCGACCGGTACGGCATCCGCCTGATCGGCGCGAACATCGACGCGATCCGGGCGGGGGAGGACCGCCAGGCGTTCAAGGACATCGTCGCGTCGGTCGGTGGTGAGACCGCGCGCAGCGCCATCTGCACAACGACCCAGCAGTGCCTCGACGCCGCCGAGGAGTTCTCCTACCCGGTTGTGGTACGCCCGAGCTTCACCCTCGGCGGCGCCGGCAGCGGTTTCGCGCACGACGCCGGTGAACTTCGCCGGATGGCCGCGGACGGCATCGCCGCGAGCCCGTCCTCGGAGGTGCTCGTCGAGGAGTCCGTCCTCGGCTGGAAGGAGTTCGAGCTCGAGCTGATGCGCGACCGCGCCGACAACGTGGTTGTGGTCTGCTCGATCGAGAACATCGACCCGATGGGCGTGCACACCGGCGACTCGGTGACAGTGGCACCGGCCATGACGCTGACCGACCGGGAGTACCAGCGGATGCGGAACATGGCCATCGCGGTCATGCGTGCCGTGGGTGTCGACGCGGGCGGCTGCAACATCCAGTTCGCGGTGGACCCGGCTACCGGGCGGCTCGTCGTGATCGAGATGAATCCCCGGGTGTCCCGGTCGTCAGCCCTGGCGTCGAAGGCCACCGGATACCCGATCGCGAAGATATCGGCGAAGCTCGCGCTCGGGTACACCCTTGACGAGATCCCCAACGACATCACCCGCACCACACCGGCGGCGTTCGAGCCGGCGCTGGACTACGTGGTGGTGAAGGCACCCCGGTTCGCCTTCGAGAAGTTCCCCGGCGCGGACCCGACACTGACCACCACGATGAAGTCGGTCGGGGAGGCCATGGGGATGGGGCGGAGCTTCGCGGAGGCGCTGCAGAAGGCCCTGCGGTCGTTGGAGCAGCCCAGCGCGGTGTTCTCCTTCGCCGGTGACGAGCCCGCGACGGTCGATGAGCTGCTGGGCCGTGCCCGCGTCCCGCATGACGGGCGGCTGCGCACGGTGCAGCGGGCGCTGCGCGCCGGCGCGGACCCGGCCCAGGTCACCGAGGCGACCGGCATAGATCCCTGGTTCGTCGAACAGATCGCCAACCTCAACGAGATCGCTGAGACCATCAGCCGCGACTCCGCCGGGATCCTGCGGGCCAAGCGCGCGGGGTTCTCCGACGCGCAGCTCGCCGAGATCCTCGGGACCAAGGAGGACGTGGTCCGCACGTTCCGGCACCGCGCCGGCATCCGGCCGGTCTACAAGACGGTCGACACCTGCGCGGCCGAGTTCGCCTCGGCCACGCCCTACCACTACTCGTCCTATGATTCCGAGACCGAGATCGTCGCCAGCGACCGGTCGCGGGTCATCGTCCTGGGCAGCGGGCCGAACCGGATCGGGCAGGGCATCGAGTTCGACTATGCCTGCTGTCACGCGGTGATGTCCCTGTCGGCGGCCGGTTATGAAACGATCATGATCAACTGCAATCCGGAGACGGTGTCCACCGACTACGACACCGCCGACCGGCTCTACGTGGAGCCGCTCACCGTCGAGGACGTCCTGGAGGTCGTCCACGCCGAGCGGCAGGCCGGCCCGCTGGTCGGCGTGATCGTCCAGCTTGGCGGCCAGACTCCGCTGGGCATCGCGGCATCGCTTGCCGCCGCTGGCGTCCCGATCGTCGGGACGACCCCGCGCGCGATCCACCTAGCCGAGGATCGTGGCCTGTTCGGCCGCGTGCTCGCCCGAGCCGGGCTGCCCTCGCCGCTGCACGGCGTGGCGACGTCCTATGCCGAGGCGCGGACGGTGGCCGACCGGGTCGGCTACCCGGTGCTGGTGCGGCCGTCCTATGTGCTCGGCGGGCGCGGCATGGAGATTGTCTACGACGACCAGATGCTGCGCTCCTACATCGAGCGGGCGACCGAGATCTCCCCCGAGCATCCGGTCCTGGTCGACCGTTTCCTCGACGACGCCGTCGAGATCGACGTGGACGCCCTCTACGACGGCACGGATCTGTACCTGGGCGGCGTGATGGAGCACATCGAGGAGGCGGGGGTCCACTCCGGGGACTCGGCGTGTGCCCTGCCACCGATCACGCTGGGCCGTGCCGACCTGGAGCGGATCCGTGAGTCCACCCGGCTGATCGCGGACGGAGTCGGGGTGCGGGGCCTGCTCAACGTCCAGTACGCGATGCAGTCCGACGTCCTGTATGTCCTGGAGGCCAATCCGAGAGCGTCGCGCACCGTCCCCTTCGTGTCGAAGGCGACGGCCGTGCCGCTGGCGAAGGCCGCGGCCCGGGTGATGGTCGGCGCGACCATCACCCAGCTGCGCGCGGAGGGGCTGCTGCCGCGGCACGGCGACGGCGCGACACTGCCGATGGACTCCCACATCGCGGTGAAGGAGGCGGTGCTGCCCTTCGGGCGGTTCCGGGACGCCAGCGGCCACGGGGTGGACACCGTGCTCGGGCCGGAGATGAAGTCCACCGGTGAGGTCATGGGGATCGACGCGGGCTTTGGCACCGCCTACGCCAAGTCGCAGGCCGCGGCCTACGCGTCACTGCCCACCTACGGCCGGGTGTTCGTCTCGGTGGCCAACCGGGACAAGCGCGCGATGATTTTTCCGATCAAGCGGCTCGCGGACCTCGGGTTCGTGGTCTATGCCACCGAGGGAACCGCGGAGGTGCTGCGCCGCAACGGAGTGAAGGCGGTTGTGCTCGGAAAGCACTCGGCGCCGGACTCCGGCCTGACCGACTGCGTTGAAATGATCAATTCGGGTCAGATCAACCTTGTGATCAACACGCCGTGCGGTGTCGGCCCGCGGCTGGACGGATACGAGATCCGGACGGCGTGTGTGACGACCGGCGTGCCCTGCATCACCACCATCCAGGGCGCGGCCGCCTGCGTGCAGGGTATCGAGGCCCTGGTACGCGGCGAGATCGGGGTGATGCCGCTGCAGAGCTTCCACGCGGACCTGCACGCCGCCTGGGCCGATCGGGACCGGTCCGGCGACTCCGATGGTGCCGCCGCCCGGGGCTCCGTCCCCGCCGGCCTCCAGCCCGTGGATGCCCGGCCCGCTGACGCCCATGCCCACGGCGACCAGGGGGCGACCGGCCGAGCCACGACGGCCACGACGGCAGCCACGACGACCGGGCTGACGGGCTGACGGGGACCCGCGGGCCTGACGGGGGTGGTGAGATGACGAGTCTGCCGGGGGCACGGCTGGCCGCCTGGACGTCGCGACCGCCGCTGGCGGTTGCGCTGGACGTGCCCGACGGGCCGCGGGCGCTACGGCTGGCCCGCGCGGTGGCACCGCACGTCGCCGTTGTGAAAGTCGGTCTGGAACTGTTCTGCCGTGAGGGACCCGGCATCGTGACCGCCCTGTGGGACGTGGTCGGGGGTGATCCAGGGCCGGCTGAACGGGACCGGATCGGTCTTTTCCTCGACCTCAAGCTGCATGATATCCCCCACACGGTGGCTGGGGCGATGCGGTCAGTAGCTCCGCTCGCCCCCCGGTACGTAACCGTGCATGCGGCGGGAGGCACGGCGATGGTGCGGGCGGCAGTGGACGCCGCGCCGGATGTCGAGGTCGCCGCGGTCACCGTGTTGACCTCCCTGGGCGCTGCCGACCTCGCCTCGGCCGGGTACGGTGAGCCGCCCGCCGGTGTCGTCCGCCGCCTTGCGGCGCTGGCTGTTGCCGCTGGTGCGCGGGCCGTGGTGTGCAGCCCGCGTGAGGTGTCAGAGGTGCGCGCGGAGGTTGGAAACGGTGTGACTCTTATCACTCCTGGAGTTCGAGCGCAAGGTATGAATCTCGACGATCAGGCGCGTATCGCAACGCCCGCGGCGGCGTTGGGAGCGGGTTCCGACCTTCTTGTGGTGGGGCGCCCGATCATTACATCGAGTGATCCAGGGGCTGCCGCGGCTCGGTTTGTGACCGGTAGTTGACACCGTCACGGTGCCGCTGACCTGGTGTGACGTCACACAGGCCCCGGTTGGGACATCTCGAGGCGATCTGCCCGGTACGGTGGGTCCGCGAGCGACCGAAAGCAAACAGTACGGCGCGGGCAACGCGATTCATCCGGACATCCGGGCACGGTCTTGTGGACAATAGTCCGTGGATGTACCCGTGCTACCGACTGGACCGAGACGCCCGTTACTCGCTAGTTTGCGCGGCGCCGCGATCACCCGAAAGAAGGAGGCGTACCCGTGCCCCTGCCGCCCCTGACGCCCGAGCAGAGGGCTGCTGCCCTCGAGAAAGCTGCGTTGGCGCGTAAGCAGCGTGCAGAACTCAAGGAGCGGCTCAAGAAGGCGGAAGTGTCACTCGCGTCCGTCCTTGAGAGAGCCAACACCGATGAGGTCATTGGAAAGATGAAGGTGGCTGCTGTTCTCGAATCCCTGCCCGGCGTCGGTCGTGTCCGCGCCACCAGGATCATGGAGCGGCTCGCGATCAGCGACAGCCGTCGGCTGCGAGGCCTTGGCGCCAAACAGCGTGCCGCGCTGGTTCAGGAGTTCACCAGCTCCTGAGCACTGACAGCGTTCGGCGAGGGTGTGCCGCACATCCTCCGTCGTGGGTTCGGTGCGGTGTCCCGGTAATGGTGGAACCTCGCGCCGCCGGGCCGCCGTACCGGCTGTTTTCCGGCCTTTGGCTGGGGTTCACAGTTCAGGAAGAACCCCATCATGGATGGCCTGACTAACCAGGTAAGTCAACCAACTCGACAGGGCACCCGATGGAAGCGCCGGTGACGATCGGGGCTTCGGCGGTGTGAAAGTGCGTAGGCGTGCGCCCTTTGGCCACGACACCGGCGGCCAAAGAGCATGTGATCTTGACTTTTTCGCATGCTCGGAGGCCTTGAGGATGACTAAGAGCGCCCGAGGATAGGGCGTTCGATCAGTGAGCGGCTCATCCGCGCCCGATCCGGCAAGACGGCGGAGGAAGGCGCCCTGGGACTGGGCGCCGACTGACGACAACGTGGCCGGGCGGGATGCGGGGAGCCGCGAGCCGGACAGTCCTATCCTCGGGCGCTCTAAGGTGTGTTGATGCGGCTCACTGTTCTGTCTGGCCCCTCCGGCGTCGGGAAGGGAACCGTCGTCGCCGAGGTGCGCCGGCGTCATCCCGAGGTCTGGGTTTCGGTCAGCTGTACGACACGCGCCCCCCGGCCGGGTGAGACCGAGGGGGTGGAGTATCGCTTTGTCGACGCCGAGGAGTTCGCGTTAATGGTCAAGACGGGCGAGCTGCTGGAGCATGCGATGTTCGCGGGGCATGCGTACGGGACGCCGCGCGCGCCGTTGGAGGCGCGGCTGGCCGACGGGGTGCCCTGCCTGCTGGAGATCGAGCTGCAGGGCGCCCGCCAGGTGCGTTCGACAATGGCCGGCTCCCGCTTCGTCTTCCTCGCCCCGCCATCCTGGGAGGAGCTGGTCCGCCGGCTCGTCGGCCGGGGCACGGAGCCGCCGGAAGTGATCAGGCGGCGGCTCGACCGGGCACGTATCGAGCTCGCCGCCGAAGCGGAGTTCGACGAGGTCGTCGTCAACGACGACGTGACAGCGGCAGCGGCCCGCCTGGTGTTCTTGACAGCCATGAGCTGACGCCTGTCGACTGGCTGCGGGAGAACTGTTCTACGCTGTGGGCACTACCGTTGTGAACCGAGGCCCACGGGGCCGCCGTGAACCGCGCCCAACCGGTTCTCCACCGCCCCGGCCAACTCCAATCATGATGGCGGCTCGCCGTGAGCTGGCCGCCCCCGCGTTTTCCGGAAGGACACCGTGTCCGGCACTGTCGCAGAGCCTGAAGGCATCACCAACCCACCGATCGACCAGCTCCTGGAGGCGACCGACTCCAAGTACAGCTTGGTGATCTACGCCGCGAAGCGGGCCCGCCAGATCAACGCCTACTACTCGCAGCTGGGCGAGGGCCTGCTGGAGTACGTCGGTCCGCTGGTGGAGACGGCCAGCGCGCAGGAGAAGCCGCTGTCCATCGCGCTGCGTGAGATCAACGCCGGTCTGCTGACGCACGAGACCGTCAGCGAGCCGTTGCCACCGGTCTCCTGAGCAGCCTGGAGCCGGGCGCGCCTCCGGCGCCGTCCGCGCGTCGCCCGCGCGTCGTGCTGGGTGTGTCCGGCGGGATCGCGGCCTACAAGGCGGTCGAGGTACTTCGCCAGCTGACCGAATCCGGGCATGACGTCCGGGTCGTGCCGACCGACTCGGCGTTGCGGTTCGTCGGTGAGCCGACCTGGGCGGCGCTGTCCGGCCATCCGGTGTCGACCGGCGTGTGGGCTGGCGCGGCCGAGGTGGCGCACGTGTCACTGGGGCGTGAGGCCGATCTCGTCCTGGTTGTCCCGGCCACGGCTGACCTTCTCGCACGCGCCGCGACCGGGCGCGCGGACGATCTGCTCACCGCCACCCTGCTCACGGCGCGCTGTCCGGTCGTGTTCGCGCCGGCGATGCACACCGAGATGTGGGAGCACCCGGCGACCCGGGCCAATGTGGGGACGCTTCGGGCGCGAGGCTGCGTGGTCATTGATCCGGCGGTCGGCCGGCTGACCGGCGCGGACTCCGGTGCCGGCCGGCTCCCGGCACCGGCGGAGATCGCGTCGCTGGCGCGGGCGGTGCTGGCGCGGGCAGGATCAGCCGCCAACGCCAACGCCAACGGTACGGACCCGGCAGCCGGGCTGATGCCGGACCTGACCGGGTACCGGTTCGTGATCAGCGCCGGTGGTACTCGCGAGCATCTGGACCCGGTCCGTTTCCTCGGCAACTCCTCGAGTGGCCGCCAGGGCTACGCGTTGGCCACCGCGGCGCTCTCCCGGGGCGCGCGGGTTGTCGTGGTGGCGGCCAACGTGGCTCTTCCGGAGGTGGCGGGAGCCCACACCGTCCGAGTGGTCTCGGCCGCGCAGCTGCGGGCCGCCGTGCACGCGGAGGCGGCAACGGCCCACGTGGTCATCATGGCGGCGGCGGTCGCCGATTTCCGGCCCGTCACCCGGGCGGCCCATAAGATCAAGAAATCGGATGGCGACCCGGAACCCGTCGCGCTGGTCCGTAACCCGGACGTCCTGGCCGAACTGGTTGCCGCGCGCCAGCCGGGTCAGCTGCTCGTCGGTTTTGCCGCGGAGACCGGCGGGCCAGGGGCTGATCTTCTCGATCTCGGCCGGGAAAAACTCGCCCGTAAGGGAGCCGACCTGCTCGTGGTCAATCAGGTCGGTGACGGGCTCGGGTTCGAGGTCGAGGACAACGCGGCGGTGGTGCTCGGCTCGGACGGCACCGAGACGGTGATCGGACGAACCAGCAAGGATCTTCTTTCGCACCGGGTGCTCGACCTGGTCACGGCGCGACTCGCGCCCGCGGATGGCCCCGTTACCGCTGTATCCGACAGTACCCGTCGGTAGACTTCGTCGGAATCGACTGGATCTCCCAGGGGGTCAGAACGTGGCGATGCGCCTGTTTACTTCCGAGTCCGTTACCGAGGGGCATCCGGACAAGATCGCTGACCAGATCAGTGACTCCATCCTCGATGCGATGATTAAGGATGACCCGTACAGCCGTGTCGCGGTCGAAACAATGATCACGACTGGTCAGGTCCATGTCGCGGGCGAGGTCACCACAGACACCTATGTGGATATCGCGGCTGTTGTCCGGGAGCGTGTTCTCGAGATCGGCTATGACTCGTCCAAGAAGGGTTTTGACGGCGCTTCCTGCGGCGTCAGCGTGTCGATCGGCTCGCAGTCACCCGATATCGCCCAGGGCGTCGACACCGCTCACGAGACTCGGATCGGCGGCTCGAGCGACGACGAGCTGGACAGGCAGGGTGCCGGCGACCAGGGACTGATGTTCGGCTTCGCCTGTGACGAGACGCCTGAGCTGATGCCGATGCCGCTCGCGCTGGCGCACCGGCTCGCCCGCCGCCTCGCCGCCGTCCGCAAGGACGGCAAGGTCGGCTACCTGCGTCCAGACGGCAAGACCCAGGTCACCATCGAATACTCGGCCGGTCGCCCGGTCCGGCTGGACACTGTGGTCGTCTCCACCCAGCACGCGGCCGATATCGATCTTGACACCCTGCTCGCGCCGGACATCGCCGAGTATGTCGTCGCCCCGGAGCTGGCCGCGCTTGAGATCACCACGGCGGGGCACCGGTTGCTGGTGAACCCGACCGGCCGGTTCGAGGTGGGTGGTCCCATGGGAGACGCCGGTCTCACCGGACGTAAGATCATCGTTGACACCTATGGTGGTATGGCCCGTCATGGCGGTGGCGCGTTCTCCGGCAAGGATCCGTCCAAGGTCGACCGCTCGGCCGCGTACGCGATGCGCTGGGTCGCCAAGAACGTGGTCGCAGCCGGGCTCGCCCGCCGCTGCGAGGTCCAGGTGGCCTATGCCATCGGCAAGGCACAGCCGGTCGGCCTGTTCGTCGAGACCTTCGGGACCGGCACAGTGCCCGACGAACAGATCCAGGACGCTGTGACGACCGTGTTCGACCTCCGGCCGGCTGCGATCATCAGGGACCTGGACCTGCTGCGGCCCATCTACACCCAGACCGCCGCCTACGGTCACTTCGGCCGTCCGGAGCTCGACTTCACCTGGGAGTCGACATCGCGCGCGGACAACCTGGCGGCAGCAGTCCGCGGTTAGCGCGTGCCCGATGGATGGGGTTGATGTGGGCGCCGGTCCGCGCGATCGACGATCCATCAGGCCCGCCTGAGAGCGACCGGCAGCAGCGGACGACGCGGCATCGCGTTGCGGGTGCGCCCTGCGCGTCGCTCGCGTCATCGCTCCCCATCCATCGACGACGCTGTCGCTACCGGCCGGGGCCGGTCAGCCGGCCGGGATCGCCGACGGCCAGCCGTCCTGCAGATAGACGGTGTGTCCGGTGCGCAGCGCGTCCACGCAGGCGCGGATGCGCCGGGCCACCCGCGGAAGAAGGAGCCGGTCCCACTCCACAGGGCCACACAGCTGCCAGGCGGTCAGCCCTGGGTCCAGGGCCTGGCCCTCGCCGACCCCCTCAGCTACGCCAGCGAAGGACTCCGCGCAGCCGTCACCAACCCAGCCCCACCTCAGCCTCCTGATCGTCTACCCCGTTCTGGCCACCGCCACGGGCCTCCTCCTCTGGCAGGCCACCCGCCTCTTCATCCGCCGCGCCATCAGCTGACGATCCGCCCGTAAATAGGCAGTGTTGCATCTGATGCAACATTCGGCAGTTTCTGTGATTGCGCTGCGGCAGTGCGTTTCGCGCCCGCCCGGTCCGCCGGAGCGCTCAGCTTCCAGCCGCCTGAGCTGCGGTGATGGGTCGGTTGTTGCATTGGGTGACGCGATGTTGCCTCGAGTTCTGTCGGCGCACCGCCGGTCCCGGAGCTGACCGTCGCCAGCTGGCTCGAACAGCAGGGGATGACGCTCACCGGCGACGTCCCACGGGCCGACCCCGGGCCGGCCGAGGTCCCCGACGACATCGTCGCCTGATCTGCCAGCACCACCAGCAGAACCGACCAGGGCCGCCAAAGGGCTGCAGGAGCCGGCCGCCCGCGATGCCGAGAAGCACCGGATCGGTCCCAGATCATGACTACCCCAAGGGGTAGAACCGATCACGTCGGCACTACGCGCGAGACGCGTTACTGGTCCGTGGGGCGGTAGAAGGTCCGTCGTCCCCGTCCGCCTTCCTGCATGACCAGGCCGCGGTCGCGTAGCGCGCGGAGGATTCTGCGAACATACTGGGCGGTCACGTTGAGCTCGGCCGCCAGGTCGTTCGCGGTCTCGATGCCGTCATGGATCGCATCGAGTACCCGCTGCTCGGCGTGAGTGAGGACCGGTCTGGTCGGGCTCTGATGGAGAACCGCGGTGAACCGGATGCCGTTGTCGATGTAGTGCGCCGGCGGCAGGCCCTGGGCTGCGAGCGCCTCCGTGATCGTGGGGATTCCGGTCGCCAGCGCTTCGATGACCCGGGCGCCGGTCCTCGGGGACCGCACATATTGGCAGATATCGACAAGACGGGCGTTGCGCGCCGAGGTCACGTAGTCGCGGCCCAGCCGATCGATGGTGATTCCGTATAGCCCGCCGGGGTTCGCCACCACGAGGCGATCCCGGCGCAGTCGCACCTCGATGGCGATGCCGGCGGACCAATGATCGAGATCCCGGTGGACTAGCGCGTTCGCGACCAGCTCCCGGAAGGCGATGAGTGGATAGACGGGCCGGTCGTGCACGGTGCCATCGGACAGGGAGACGATCGTGGTGTCGAAGGTGCGCCCGGCCCATTCCAATGCGGCATCGAGCATCCGGGGGATGGCGCCACTCATGGAGGCCTGGCTGCGTGCGCGCGTCCCCGCGGGATCGGACGGCAGCGGGTCGGCCGCTGCCCGGATGGAGTAGCGCGGGAACCACTGCTGCGGATGCACGCCAAGCGCGAGCAGGCCGGCGACCGTCGGCTGTCCGCCATCGACGGTCACGCCGGCACGGCGGAGGAGCTCGTCATCATCGCCGAAACGGCCTACTCCCATCGGGTCGCGATGGCGCACTTCGGCGAGGAACCCGTCAACCAGTTCTGGATCGAGGTCATCGTGCGTCGCGTCCTGGACGGGAGCGCGGTCGAA
This sequence comes from Protofrankia sp. CiP3, assembly GCF_917627345.1. Lineage (NCBI taxonomy): Bacteria > Bacillati > Actinomycetota > Actinomycetes > Frankiales > Frankiaceae > Protofrankia > Protofrankia sp. CiP3. Next base: position 33,893 of record NZ_CAKJTM010000049.1, read on the forward strand.
GCGGGGCTCCTGACGAGCGGCGAGGAAAGCCTGTTCCTCCAGCTGGCTGAGCGCGTAGTCGCCGTCGTACGCGCGGATGTAGGCCACACCGCTTCCACCGACCCGGCAGGGCTTCATCGATAGGTCACACTCGTGCACCCGCGCCAGGACGAGCGTCCTGCCCTCGGACACCGCATCGTCGATGGTCAGGCGGACTGGCGGTGTGAACGTCCGAGCCTTGTCGGCTAGTCCCTGCTTGAGCTTCTGCGGATCCGGCAGGCGGACCGGCCGGAAGTCGTTTCGCTCGTCGAGGCCGAGCAGGATCGTGCCGCCTCCGGGCTGGTTGGCGAGCGCGCTGAGCGTTGGGGCCAGGGAGTCTGGCAGCCCGCCCTCAGCCGACTTAACCTCCACGTTGGTCGAGTCACCGCCGGCCGCGCGCAAGGTCTCGATGATCTGACCCACATCTTGGACCATGTCTCAAATGAAACCACAGAGCGGGAGCATTTGGGGTCGGCACGGCGGTGACGGGTTGCGCCGCACCCAGATCTGCTGGGCGGGCGCTGCACGTCCGTGGGCGTCCACGCGCTCGGAGGGCGGATTCTCGCTGGTCGCAGGGGTAGAAGGCAGTCCGCAGCCAGACCGGTCGCTCGGTTTCACGGTGGGCGGGCAAATGCTACTCGGCAGGTTCATTTGAGTTTCGTTTGGCCTTCGGTGGGGTCCCATGTTGATGCCCTCTCTGCCAAGCTGGTTTGAGACAGAACGATCAGTCCGTCGGGTGTGGCGAGTAGGGAAGGGCTGTACGACACGCACATCGGTAAATGGCGCCGGGCGCGGGACCGGGGTGCGCTGGGTGCGACGGTCGCGCCCAGGCCGGTTAAGAGCGCCCGGCAATAGGGGCGTGGATCAAGGAGCGGGGTTGGGGTGCGTGCATCGCGAGGCGGCGGAGGGAGTCACCCTGGTGCTGGGTGGCGACCGACGACAACGCGGCGAGGTGCGTGCCCCAGCCCCGCGACGCCGCGTCCCTATTGCCGGTCGCTCTAAGGCGTCGCCGGAGTCGGCGGAGAACCGGCGGTTGAAGGCCGCAACAGTCAACCGGCCAACATCAGGACCACAGCCGTCGCGCGGCCGGCCTCAAATTCTCATACGAAAGGGTGGCGGCCACGCCGCCCTGTTTGCTCTTGCCACAGGTTGGTCCCTCCGAGACGACGAGGGACCATGACGCGGATGGGAGAGGAATGGTCCGAAGCCGTGAGGACCGGCAGCTCTATGAACCAGCGGCCGGGAGGAGGGCAATGCCGATCAAGCCCGCCCGGATTCCTTCTTCCCTTTTCCGCCCGGTCTTTCTGGACTGCCCGACAACACGTCATTCATGGTCAACGTCACAGGATCCTGATCGGCATATCGCCCTGCTCACCACACCCGACAGACTGATCGTTCTGTCTCAAACCAGCTTGGCAGAGAGGGCGGCTGCGGTGGTCCTGGTCGTACCGACGCGGGCGCAGCTGTTCGGCTTCCAGCTCGCCGCCGAGCGGCATGCGTCGAATCAGCTGCTGTGCCGACATCGCCGCTCGAAGATTGTCCCTGTGTTCGCGTGCTGACGATACTACTCACGGTCACGAAGGCTGCAGGTCGCTTGCCGGACGTCGACGTACACAGGCGCCGTGTCAGGGGGCCCATAGGCGGTCGACTGGCATGACATGGAGACGGTCTTCGAAGGTGTAGGACCGTGCGCCGAGGTAGAGAATCACGCCGGCCAGGAATGCGTTGCCGGTGGCGTCGCGGAGCTTGCGAAGTGGGGTGAGGTCCGAGCCGGGAACCCGGCCGGCGGCTTTGACCTCGAACGCGACCAGCATTCCGTCGTCGCGTTCGACGACGAGGTCAACTTCGTCACCGTCCCGAGTCCGCCAGTGGCCGGTCCCGCTGACCCAGTCGGCCCAGGATGCTTGTTTGAGGAGCTCACCGACGGCGAACGTCTCCAGCAGGTGCCCGAATTCGGTCAGCGCGGCTGGGCTGCGGGCGGCCAGCTTCTGCGGTGTCAGGCGCAGCAACCGCGCCGCAACCCCGGAGTCCAGCATATGGATCTTCGGCGAAGCCGTGGACCGGGCAATGAGGGTGGTGCTCCAAGCAGGGAGACGGTAGAGGAGGAACACTGCTTCCAGCAGGCGGACGTAGCTGTCGGCGGTCCTGTGGTCGAGCCGGGTTCCCGCCGCCGCGCTGGTGATGTTGAGAATCTGCGCGGTCTGGCCGGCCAGCCTCCCGAGCAGCGCCGGCAGGGCCGCAGCCTGGCGGATGCTACTGAGTTCCTGGACGTCGCGTTCGACGCTGAGGCGGACGTAGTCGTCGAACCAGCGCCCCCGGGAGGCAAGGCTGGCGCGGCCAAGCACCGGTGGGAACCCGCCGGTCACGACTCGGTCGATGTACTCCTCGCGTGTCGTCGTCGACGGCGGGGTGCTGACGGCGTTGACCGGGTCGGCGAAAAGGTCATCCAGCAAATGTTCGTGGACCCCGGCGACCTCCCCCTGAGAGAGCGGGTAGACGGGCAGGCGGTGCAGGCGGCCGGTGAGGGCTTGGGCGGCACGGGGAAGTGCTTCGTGCCGCGCCGAACCGGTCAGCACGAAGCGCCCAGGCCGGCCATCCCGGTTCAGCTCGGCTTTGATCGCGTCGAGGACGAGCGGGACATGCTGATACTCGTCTATACAGACCGGGGATGGCCCGGCGACGAACGTCCCCGGATCTCTGGCGACCGCATCCCGGACAGCGACGTCGTCCAGGTCGACGATCTCGGCTCCCCTGCTGGCGGCCAGGCCCCGCAGCAGGGTGGACTTACCCACCGACCGGGGACCCTGGAGCAGGACCACGGGTTCCTCGGCCAGCCGGCTCTCGATGACGGGAAGCAGACGCCGCTCGACCAGTCCCCGCAGCGGCGTACTCACCGCTCGATGATAGTTGACCTCCACATTTGCCAGCCACTCAGTTCCAGATCTGCCAAAGGCTGAGCTCCAGATCTGCCGGCCACGTAGTTCCAGATCTGCCAGTCCCTGTGGCGTGCAACGTGATGGATAGGGCCGCTGAGCGCCCGTCCGCGGTCGGGCCTGTCAGCGGTGCCTGGTACTAAACCAGGTATGCCCGAACAGCCTGGCGTACCCCGCCCAACAGTGAGCGCCAGGACGGTCCGGGGCCCGGCGCGGGCCACCGGTCCGGGTGCGCTGGAGCCAGCGGGCGACCTGCCGGTCGCCAGGGTAGTGGTGGACGTGCCACATGCTCATCTGGACCGGTTGTTCGACTACACGGTGCCGGCGCGGTGGGCGCAGGCCGCGGTCCCCGGCGCGCGGGTCCGGGTTCGCTTCGCCGGCCGGCTCGTGGACGGGTTCATCCTCCACCGGTGCGAGCGGTCGGAGCACACCGGCACGCTCACCTTCCTGAGCCGTGTCGTGTCGCCGGAGCCGATCCTTGCACCCGAGATCGCGGAACTGGCCCGGACGGTGGCCGACCGCTATGCCGGGACCCTTGCCGACGTGCTCCGCCTGGCGGTCCCACCCCGGCATGCCCGGGTGGAAAAGGAGCCGCTGCCGGCTACCGACCCGCCAGTTGCCGACCCGCCGGCTACCGATCTGCCGTCTGGTGACCTGCCGGCGGGCGCCTGGTCGCGGTATCCGGAGGGCGAACGGATGATCGCCGATCTGGCCGCGGGCGGCAGCCCCCGGGTGGTGTGGTGGGCACTGCCCGGGCCGTCCTGGCCCGCGATGGTGACCGCGGCCGCCGCCGCCACGGTCCGGTCGGCCCGGGGCGTCCTGATCGTCGTCCCCGATCACCGCGACATCGACCGTGTTGCCGACGCGATGCGGGGTGTCCTCGGCGCGGCCGGTTTTGCCGCGCTCAGCGCTGATCTCGGCCCGGCCGAACGGTACCGCCGCTTCCTGGCCGTCAGGCGGGGGAGCGCACGGGTCGTGGTGGGCACCCGCGCGGCTGTGTTCGCACCGGTCCGGGACCTTGGCCTGATCGTTGTCTGGGACGACGGGGACGATCTGCACGCCGAACCCCGCTCTCCCTATCCCCACACCCGTGACGTCGCGGTGCTGCGCTCCCGGCAGCAACGGGCGGGGCTGCTCATCGGCGGGTGGTCGCCGTCGGCCGACGCGCAGGCACTGGTTCGCGTCGGCTGGGCGGGTGCGCTGGTCCCGCCGCGGCCGGTGGTGCGGGCCGCGGCCGCCCGGGTGGAAGCCACCGGTTCGGACTTCGAGGAGGCCAGAGATCCAGCGGCGCGGGCCGCGCGGTTGCCGTCGCTCGCCTGGCGGGCGGCCCGGGAGGCGTTGGCCACCGGCGCGCCGGTCCTCGTCCAGGTGCCGCGGCGCGGGTACCAGCCGTCGCTGGCCTGCGCGGGCTGCCGCCGGCCAGCCCGGTGCGGCCGTTGCCAGGGGCCGCTTGGGCGCCCGAGCGGCGCCGGACCGCCGGCCTGTAACTGGTGTGGACGCCCCGCCGTTGATCTCACCAGCCGGCCGTCGGCGGAGGCCGCCGGATGGCGGTGCCCGTCCTGTGAGGACGCGCGGCTGCGGGTGACCGTCGTCGGCGACCGGCGGACCGCCGAGGAACTCGGGCGCGCGTTCCCGGGCGTTACGGTCCGCACGTCCGGCCGGGACGGCGTGCTGGCGACGGTCGCGGCGGCGCCCGTTCTGGTGGTGTCCACGCCGGGCGCCGAGCCGCTCGCCGACGGCGGCTACGGCGCGGTCCTGCTGCTCGACACCTGGGCGTTGCTCGGCCGCACGGACCTGCGTGCGGCCGAGGAGACCCTGCGGCGGTGGTGCGCGGCGGCGGCGCTGGCGCGGCCGGCCGCCGACGGCGGCCGGATCATCGTCACCGCCGATGTCGGCCTGGCGGTGGTGCAGGCGCTGACCCGCTGGGACCCGGGCTGGTTCATCCATCGTGAGCAGGACGAACGTGCGGCCCTCGGCTTTCCGCCAGCGACCCGGATCGCCGCTGTCGAGGGCGCCGCCGGCCCGGTCGCCGAACTGATCGCGGCCGCTGAGCTCCCGGCCGGCGCCGATGTGCTCGGCCCGGTTCCGGTGGCTGGGCCAGGCGGGCCAAGTGGGCCGGGCGGCCGCGGCACCGGCACCGGCCCCGGTGCCGCGGCCGGGCAGTCC
>NZ_CAKJTM010000050.1:0-13135 GCF_917627345.1 Protofrankia sp. CiP3
AAAGGGGTTCTGCGAGGGCCAGTGTGCCATCACCGACGGATATGCGTACGGTTTCGGGCCTGTCACCGACGCCAACTACGACAGCGTACGCGCGGTGTGCGAGGCCGTCGGGGAGAAGTCCTGCGTGGACAACTGACCAACAATGCCGGCTCAGCTCGGGGCCGGCGCGCACCGGCATCGGCCCCGACGGGGACCCAGGGCCTACTGCAGTAGCGCACCGATGGGAGAGAGCAGGGCACAGCCGATAAACGCCGTGTGCCGGTCGAGCGAATTGCCCAGCCGGCGCAGTGCCTCCACATCGTCGCGTATCGACCACAACCGTTCCGCTTCCGTCCACGCAAGATTTCGGGTGAACTCCACAATGCGATCCTCGTACCAGTCGTCGAGTCTCCCGTTCAGCCGGTCGATAAAGAGCTGCCAGGTCTTCAGATAGCTGCGCCGCAACCCGGGTATCGCCTCGAAGAACACCTGGTTGATGAGCAGATAGTCCTGATGCTGTGCCTCTTTCGACGGGCCGGACCCCAGCGCCTTCCAGGTCGAGAGCAGAGCGAACGGCAGATCGAAGTTGACATGCGCGTTCACTCCCGCGACCGCGGCGGGCAGGGCGTGCACGCTGCGGTCGTTCAGCCGCCTGAAGAGTACCTTCCAGGCCTCCGGAGTATCGGGATCCGATTCTCCCCAGAGGCGGAGCGCGTTGAAGTAGCGCTTGGCGAACTCGACGTCAAGCAGCGTCAGGAACACCGGATCCTGGAAGTCCCCCTGCCGCAGGCGTTCAAGGATCATGCTGGTGATGGTCCAGTACAGGTGGTTGAAGTCGGCAATCGGGTTCTGCTCGTTCTCCGGAGTCGCCTTCTGCAGCATCACCTTCAGCTCGCCCAGCTGGGCGACAACATCGGAAACATCGCTGGGGCTGTCTGCGACGATGTTGGTGATCTCCTGTTGCACGGTTCCCCAGACCAGCTGTTTCATACGGCGCTCCACTTCGTCCTCGGCGCGGACCCATCGACATCATGCTTGTCAGCTTCGGTCCGGTCCACCGGTTTTATGGCGCCTTTGGGCGCGGGTCACCTGGCAGGAGCTTCAGGAGCCACCGCTCCGGCGTCCAGGTGCTCAGCTAGCAGGATTCCAACGCCCAGCCGTCAGGGCATCAGTGTAACGACGTATTTTGGGAAAATAGATTGTTTATCGTCGGCGCGCGACTCTTTTCAGTGGGGCGCGACAGCTCACTGTCGCCGATGTTGGTTGCGCTGGTAGATGGCCGTAGCCTGCACTCGGGTACGAACCCCTAGCTTTTCAAGGATATGTGTGATATGGACCCCGACGGTGCGCGGGCTGATGTACAGGAGCTGCGCGATCTCGCGGTTACGGTCGCCGGCCGCGACCCGCGCGAGCACCTGTAGTTCCCGGTTGGTGAGAACCGCCAGTTCGTCGACGTATGCGCGCCGGCCAGCGGAAGGGGTCCCGGCGGCCGTGGCGGGGGACGCCGCGCCAGGTTGACGCGGCGCGCCGTGCTCCCCGGAGACCGGTGGACCAGAGGCCGGTCGCTCCGGCAATGGGACCCGCGCGCGCTCCGCCAAGCCCCTGATTTCTTCAAGAAAGGGATGGGCGCCGAGATCCGTGGCGGTGCGGTAAGCATCTTGCAGAGCATGGGTCGCTTCAGCATTCCGAGTACGTTGGGCGAAAAGCGCCTCAGCCTGACGCAGCCGAGCATACGCGGCCGGGTACGGATGCTTACGGCGTTCCCAGGCCGCTGCGGCCCGCGCCCACGCCGACGGTTCGGAGCGTCCTTCAAGCCGGCTGATCTCAGCCGAGCACAGCTCCTGGTAGCCGGTGACCGCCTCGCGTACCGGTCCGGCCGCGGTGGCGCTGTCACGAGCGATGCATTCAGCGACCTGGCACAGGCGGCGGACAGCCTGCCCGTCAGGTTCGGCGCCGCCGCTGCGGGCTTCCGCCTCGGCGCGCAGCCCGTGCCAGACCAGCGGAGCCTGCAGCCAGACATCGTCGGACCGGCTTTCGGCCAGGTCAAGCCCCCGTTGTATCGCGTCGCGGGCCTCGCCTGGCCGGCCGCGCCACATGGCGAGCCCAGCACGCAGAGTAAGCAGCGGCAAGATGTGCCGGGCGCCGCCACCGGCGGCCAGCAGCGTGTCGATGGCTTCCAAGTCCCGCTCAGCGGCGTCCAGGTCACCGTAGCCGATGCGTACCCGGCAGCGGGCGAGTAGCAGCTCCACCGCGTCCGCGCCGGACGGTCGATGGCGGAAGGCCGCGGCTATCGCCTCTTCCGCCTGCGCCCACCAGCCCAGCCGGAACAGGCCGTTGGCGGCCACGGCCAGCAACCGGGTGCCGTAGGTGCGGCCGAGCCCGTCCCGCTCGGCGCGGTCCGCGCCGTGGCGGGCCACCGCTACACCCTCCTCCAGCTCGTTGAGCGGTCCGGTCAGCAACTCGGCCAGTTGAACGTAAGTACGGGCGATGTCCACCAGGCCACCGAGCCGCTCAGCCGTGCGCAGCGCGTCCCGCACGGTGACCACGCCCGCGGTGGGATCGTCCAGGTAGGCCTGGCTGGCGCCGAGCACGGCACCGGCGAGAACCATGGACGAGGCGGAGTCCTCGACGCCGCGGGCCAGCTCGAGAGCCTCACAGGCCCGCTTCCCAGCGTCAGCGTGGCGGCCCAGCAACAGCAACAGCTCCGCGGAGTGCGCCGCGGCGGTCGCCTTGTCCGGCGCGGTGCACCGATCGTCCTTCAGCGCTCGCTCGTACTCGACCTCGGCTTCGGTCAGGCGGCCGAGAGCCGCCAGGTAGCGGGCCCGGCGGATGTACACCCCCCACGGCGGCGGGGCCGCGCCGTACGCTCCCGGCTCTTCCAACAAGGCCAGCGCCCGCTCATGCTCCCCACACCGATGGCCGGCTTCGGCGGTGCTCTGCCACAGCACGGTCATGTCGACATCGACCGATTCGCCACCACGCAGCTCCCTGGCCAGCTCCAGGGCGTCCGTCCAATGGTGGAAAGCCTCGGCCAGCCCGTGCAGCCGTTCGGCGTCCTCAGCGGCTGCCATGGCGGCCTGGAGCGAGCGGGCCCGCTCGCCGGCCAGCCGCCAGTGATAGGCCAGGCTTGCGTTCTGCAACCGCCCGCTGGACCGGGTCGACAGCGCTTCGGCGTACCGCCGGTGCAGCCGGACCCGCTCGCCCGGCAACAGGCCGGGCTCCAGCACTTCCTTGATCAGTCGGTGGTGGAACCAGTACCCCTCCTCAGCCGCCACCAGGATCCGCTTGTCCACCGCGGTCCGGACGGCCTGGATCAGCGGCACCTCCTCAAGGTCCACGACCCGTGCCAGCAGCTCGTGCTCCACCGGTTTCACCGCGGCGGCCAGCGCGCTCACCACGGTTCGCGCCGGTAACGGCAGCAGGGCCACCCGGGCGAGGACGATCTCCCGCAGCGTGTCGGACAGGCCCACGCGCCCATCGCGGGCGTCGCGGGCCAGCTCCTCCACGAAGAAGGGGTTCCCGCCGCTGCGTGTCCACACCAGATCCATCGCGGCCGGATCGAGCGGGCCTCCCACGATCGCAGTGGCCAGCCGCTCCGTCTCCGCCTGGCCCAGCGGTGACAGCTCGACCAGGCGCACGGACCGCAACCGCCGCAGCTCCATCAGCATCAGGCGCAGCGGATCGCAGCCATGCAGGCTCTCCGCCCGTACCGCGCCGAGCAGGAGCAGCTGCACACCGCCCAGACCAGCCAACAGATAGAGCAGCAGCTGCCGGGTGGTCCGATCGGCCCACTGCAGATCATCCATGATCAAAACAAGTATCCGGCCGTCGGCCACCGTGCCCAGCCCGCGGGATAGCCGCTCCAGCAGCGCCCCAGCGCCGTCGGAGCTGGTGGCCTCCCCATCCAGGATCTCCATGAGCTCCCGCAACGCGGGGGCAGCCACCGGCCTGGCCCGCTCCCATTCCGGCGAGACGCGCAGCAGAGCCTGCCGCAGCGGGTGCAGCGGCGACGCGTCACCGATGTCCAGGCAGGAGCCGGACAGCACTACCGCGCCGGCCCGCGACATTTCCTCACCAGCCGCGGCCAGCAGGCGTGTCTTGCCCACACCGCTGTCTCCCACGACGAAGACGGCGGCGGTCTCCCCGTGCTCCACCTTGAGCAGCGCAGCCCGCAGGACCGCGAGGTCCTCGCTCCGGCCAACGAACGGGCACTCGCCCCCGGCCGGCTTCATAGGCCGCGGCGAGGTCGGCCGGATGTGTCAATCAGATCTCCGACATGAAGAGTGCAAGTTTCAGACATACGTCGTTCTACCGATCCTCGGATGGTCCTTTACTGGAACCGTTTCACCTGTCCGCTCGGCCAGGCAGCAGACGCCCGCGACGGGTGCCTGGGCGACCCGCCGGTACCCGGGCATAAGCCACCGGAAGATGTGGCCCCCGCACGGCGGGTGTGGTAGTGGCTACGACAGGAGGAGATCATGGAAATTCCTGCGGGGCGAAAGACCGGTGACTGGTCGAACAGTTGCCATCCTTACATGGTGAACTGCCATCTTTGCACGATGAACGCGTACAGGCTGCCATGTCACAACGCGGTCGGTCCCGCCCGCCGATATCGAGCCCGGAGCGGCACCCCGCAGGAACCCCCGCCCATTAGCGCCACGCGGGAGGAGCGGCGGGTGGTTACCGTGCTCTTCGTGGACATGGTCGGCTTCACGTCGCTTGCCAGCAGCCTGGACCCGGAAGACGTGCGAGCGCTGCAGACCGAGTATTTCGTAGCCGTGACCGAGGTGGTTCACCGCTGGAACGGCGTGGTGGAGAAGTATGTCGGGGACGCGGTCATGGCCGTTTTCGGCGTCCCACGTTCCGACGGCTACGACGCCTTCCGGGCGGTACGGGCCGGAATGCAGCTGCGGAAGGCTCTGCATGACAGGTTCATGCCGAGCGGACGGCTGGTGCGGACAAGGGTCGGGATCGCCACCGGTGAGGCATTGGTTGATCTCGCTGCCGCGGTGAACGGCGGTCAGGGGTTCGTCAGTGGCAACGTCGTGAACACGGCGGCACGGGTGCAGACTCAAGCCACCGCAGATACCGTTATTGTCACCAATGACACACACAACGCCACAAAATCCTTCATCCGATACCGGCAGCTGCCCCCGGCCACCGTCGCCGGTAAGCCGGAGCCACTGGAGCTATGGCGGCCGCTCGAGGTCACGACCGGCCCGACAGCCGCGGATCATGACAAGGAGGTTCCCCTGGTCGGCCGACGGGCGGAACTCGGTGCCATGGCCGGATGGATCGAACACGCCCGCCGCGACGGAACACCACAGGTACTGTCAGTAGTCGGGCCAGCTGGCAGCGGCAAGTCGCGCCTGGTCCGCGAACTGGCCCACCTCGTGGGCGCCGGCGCGGGAGAGCCGGTGCGGTGGCAGATCACTCGATGCTCACTCGACGGGAGCCTCGCCGGGGCACTCGCCGAGATGACGGGCGGCCCGGTGGCCGTCGACGGCGCCTCGAGCACCGTGGCCCCCCAGCAACCTGCCGTCCTGGTGATCGAGGACCTGCACTGTGCCGACGCCGCCACCACCGGTGCCGTACGGGATCTGGTCACCACCGCGTCGCGGCCACGGCCCTTGGTGATTATCACCACATATCGGCCCGATATCCCGGATTTCTCCTGGTTCAGGGCCGACCACACCGTCCACCTGGGTCCGCTCGACGCCGCCGAGACGAGCCTGCTCCTGCGTCAGCTGCTGCACCGGGCCGGACAGCCGCCGACACTCGTCCGCCAGCTGCTCCCGCTCGCCTGCGGAAACCCGATGTACGCCGAGGCGTATGTCGAGGAGCTTGCCGGGCAGGGCACGCCAGCTCGCTCGGACGCCGGCCCAGCGACGCCCGAGCCGGTGCGCGCCGCCGTATCGGCCCGGCTCGACCGGCTCGACCCAGCTGATCGGGCCGCGGTGTTCGCGGCCTCCGTCCTCGGTCAGCAGGTGACGGCCAGTGCGCTTGCCTTCCTGCTCCGGACCGATCGCGACCACGCGCGCGCGGCCCTGCACCGGCTGGCGAAGGCCGACCTGATCGTCCGGCAGCCGGTGTCCGCCCTGGCCGCCTGGCCCGAGTACAACTTCACGGATCCCGCGGTGAGCGCGGTGGCATACTCGCAGCTGCCGCGTACCGCCCGGACCGACCACCATGGCCGGGCCACCCAATGGCTGGACGGGCTGTCCCAGCTGACCCGTGCGACCGGCGCCGAGCGACGTGCCCGCCCGCTGGGTGACCGTTCTCGATCTGACGCGGGTACTGTGCGGCGTCGCACCACATCGTCATCGTCCCGCGGCACGGCACGCGTTCACCGGTCCGGCAGGCGGCATCGTCCCAACGCACGCCACGGCAGGCCGGACCTACCGGCCGATCGCCACGGCGGCGCGACGGGTCCTGTCCTCCGCTCGGCCTCCGCCGCTGTCCAGCTCGTCGGCTCCACGCCAGGCCGGACAGCGATCCGGGGCCATCGCCCCGGCAACGGCGTTGACCGAGGCGCCCGAGCCGGTCGGGATACCGCGGCACGCCGCTGTCAGCGGCCTCCGTGTGGACGTGGCAGTCTCCGCCTTCAACCGGCCCAGGCCATCTCCGCTGGCACCCCGAAAAGTTTTGATGTGGTTCAGCGGAGCGCTGGTCCATGTCAGCTAGCGGACTGGAGGCGCGTTGTTCACCAAAACGTTGACCCGCCGGTCACAATAGACCGATGTCGCAGGATCCGACCATTCGCAGCCCGTTTTCCAATATTGATCAGATGCAACCTGGTTTCATCGATTCGATGCTCGCGGCCTTGGACGGAATGGCAGCCCATCCGGAGATACAACGGGTACGCAGGGCAGCGCAACGGGCGCTGCGGCCAATGCCCGCCCAGCGGCTGCTTGACGCTGGATGCGGCGGCGGTGAGGTTGCCCGTACGATCGCCGCCAAAGTCGCGCCGGTAGGCGAGGTCATCGCCCTGGATTTCTCCGCCGCCGCGCTGGCGGTGGCGGTCCGGCGACACGACGGCAGCGCCGTGCATTATGTCGAAGGCGACGTTGCCGCACTCGATTTCCCCGACAGCAGCTTCGACGGCGTGCGCTGCGAACGGGTATTGCAGCACGTCACGGACCCGGACCAGGCGATCGCCGAGCTTGTCCGGGTAACCCGGCCTGGTGGCCGGGTATGTCTGATAGACACCGACTGGGAGTCGATGGCGGTCGACGGACTTCCCGAGGAGCTGGTGGCCACCCTGAAAAGGCACCTGTACAACCAGGTGCTGTGCCACCCCAGTATGGGCCGCACCCTGCGGCGGCGCCTGGTGCGCGCGGGCGCGACGGAAATCGAGGCCACGCCGGTCACATGCTGCTTCGCGGACCCGGGCGCGACGACCTCCGTGCTGCCGATGTTCGATGCCCGGATGTCGGCGGCGACCGGAATGATTCCCGACGGAATCCGTGACGAGTGGTTCGCCGCGGTCGATACGGCCGCCGCCCGCAATGAGTTCCTCGCGACGCTGACCATCTGGGTGGCGACGGGCAGACGATCATATACGCCCAGCCACGCGGCCGAGGAATCATTATGACAACGGAATACAACTGGCGGAGATGGGCCCCGGCTGGATGTCCTGGGTTCTTTTGCTACCCATTGTGGGCACACCTGGAAAAAATCCGCTGAACGACGGCTTTCAGCAACGACAGCCAGGCAGGGCGAAGCGGGGCGACGTGTCGCCCACGCGGCACAGCTGCCACCGCCCGTCAGGGTGCTGTGCCGGGCGCGAACCAGGGATTCCGGCCAGCACTGCCCCGGCCTCGGGGCGGGCTTGGGCCGACGGCCTTCAGCGCTGGATGGGCGGGGCCGACCCGGGCATGACTATCCGCTCCGGGATACGCAGCGCGGCGAGGACATCCGCGTACATGCGGGACTTGATAGCCCCCAGCGTCCCGGCGGGCTTACCGGCCAGCGCCCTGGCCGCGTCGACCGCGGCCGGCAGCACCTTGCCCTCGTCGGCGACAGCGTCGATGATGCCGATGGCGAGCGCATCGTGGCCGCCGTACCGACGGCCGGTGGTCATCGCCTCATGCGCGGCGCGTACCGGCAGCCGTGCCTTGAGCAGTTCGGTCATCCCGATGGTGAACGAGAAGTCGATGTCCACCTCGGGCAGGCAGAAGTACCCGCGGTCGGCCCGCATCACCTGCTGGTCGTGAGCCAGCGCGAGCATCGCCCCCGCGGCGAACGTATGGCCCTGCAAGGCCGCGACGGTCGGCAACGGCAAAGACAGCACCCGGGCGAACAGCTCGTGCACCTGGACCAGGAACTGGTCAACCTCACCTAAGTTCCCAACCATCCACGCCAGGTCGAGCCCGTTCGACCAGATCCGGCCACGGGCCGATGTGACCAGAGCTTTTGGTCCCGGCGCCGCCACCACCTCATCGAGCAGCTGGTTCAGCTCACCGATCGAACCCGGGTTGAAGCGGTTCTCGCCGTCACCGAGATCGAGGACGAAAACCTCGCCGTCGCGGGTCAGGTCTGCCATCTGCTGTGCCTCCTAGAAGTATCCGGAGCCGCGCGGGACACTGGCGATCGGTTTGTTCCGACGGCGCCGGACGGCACCGAATCCGCTCTGTCCATCGGCTCGAGCGAGCCGCGGTACTCGATCATCACATCCGCATGGCACATCCTGGTAACGCCTGCCTCACTCTCAGCGGGACGATATCTCGTTCACCGAGCCGACGCCCGGTTGGGCGGCTGGGGCGGCTGGCTGCTGGCGATGCCTGGGCGAACGCGTGGCGGTTCAGAGCAGCTGTTTCAGGTTGACCGCGGCGTTCACATCACGGTCGATCACAAGTCCGCATTCCTGGCAGGTGAAGATGCGCTCCGACAGGGTCAGGCTTGGGTTTCCCAGCCACACAGGGCAGCGACAGCCTGGCCGAGGAAGGCCGTCATGGTCGGGACGGCGGTGTACGGCCCCAGCCGCCGGCCCAAGGCGGGTGGCTGGCCGACGACGCGTTCTGATACCAGGTGCGCCGTCACGCCGAGGACCTGGTCGCCGGCCTCGCAGGCGCCGGCCCGGTCCCGCTGTCCGCGCTGATCATGATTGCTGGACGCCGTCGGGCCATCACAGGTTCGCTTCATGGCAGAAAGGAAGGCGGGTGCCCCACAACCGCGGCGTCAGCCCGCGGCCAACCGGAGCCGGACCGCTGAAGGATCCCACGCAGGATGGTGTCGACCACGCACGCGATCCGGGAGCCGCTGACATCGCTCGAGCGTCCGGTGTACTGCCAGTACGCGACGGAACCGATCAACATGTCAGTGACCAGATCAACGTCGGTGTCGGGGCTCAGCTCACCCGAGGCAATGCCACCGCGCAGGACCGCGGCGACGCGCTCCCGCGCCGGAGCCATGACCCGCTCACGGTAGGTCTCGAAAAGGTCCGGGTGCGTCTCTTTCTCCGCCAGGAGCCTGGGCATAATACGCCCGGACAGTGTCTGGATATTGTGCCGACGCACGGTGTTGAGCCATGCAACGAGATCATCTCGTATCGAACCGGTCTCGACCCCCCCGGAGACGTTGGCAAGCGTTGCCAGCGCATCCGAAACCAGCGCATCCTTGCTCGGCCATCGTCGGTAAACCGTTGCTTTGCCGACACCAGCCCGCGCGGCGACCGCCTCCATCGACAGCCCGGTGAAACCGCTTTCGGCGAGTGCCTGTAAAGTGGCGCCGATAATAGCCTCGTCACGGCGGGTGTCGCGAGGACGCCCCGGCGGGCGCAGCGGTGGGTCGGCTTGGACCGTTCGCGCCGGTCCGGACGCCCGCCCGGCTGGCACCGTCACCGCGCGTACCATATCGGCGCATGCCGTGTCGGCGCCCCGCCCCGGGGACCCCCGAACCTCCTGCGCCGCGCCACACGCCGGGTCGCGTGCCGCATCGCCCGGACCCGTCTGCGTCCTACCCCGCCGTGCCCACAATGCATCATCGATCCCGCCGTCCGCCGTTTCGACCCGACCATCAGGACGTACCTCGATAATTCAAGATCGAAGCTTACGGTGAGGTGCGTCCAAACGCATTCGTTTGACAAGCCATCGTCCGGATGGGTCAACTTCCCCCGCCTAATCAGATCAACTACCAGATCAGCAGGAAGCGGTTGGAACCGCGCACAGCGCGCATCCGCCGACGATGGCACCATGGTGAGCACGCCGGGACGCGCCAGCGCCTGGACGGACTCACAGGAGATCGGATGGAAACCTCAGCGGGAGTGTGTTCGCAGCTCACCTCGGTAGCTACGGAGGCGGCAACGCTGTACGGTGCGCCGATTACGGCCGAGGCATCGAGCACGGCCGAGGCACCGGCCCAACCGGGCACGCTGGGTGGCCGCTGGCCCCGGCGAGGCAGGACGACTGTCCGGGACGTGCAGGCAGCAAAGAATCGCGGGGAGAAGTGGGCGATGCTCACCGCCTACGACGCGACCACCGCCCGGATCTTCGACGACGTGGGCATCCCCGTGCTACTCGTCGGTGACTCAGCGGCCAACGTCATCTACGGCTACGACACCACTGTTCCCGTCACCGTCGACGAGATGCTGCCGCTGGTGCGGGCGGTCACGCGCGGGAGCACCCACGCGATGGTCGTCGCGGACCTGCCCTTCGGTTCCTACCAGGGGTCGGTGGAACAGGCCCTGGCCACCGCGGCACGCTTCCTGAAGGACGGCGGCGCCCAGGCCGTCAAGCTGGAGGGCGGCGCTCGGGTCGTGCCACAGGTCTCCGCGCTGGTCACGGCCGGCATCCCGGTGATGGCCCACCTCGGGCTGACCCCCCAGAGCGTGAACATCTTCGGTGGCTACCGGGTGCAGGGACGCGGGGACGCGGGCGACG
This sequence comes from Protofrankia sp. CiP3, assembly GCF_917627345.1. NCBI lineage: Bacteria > Bacillati > Actinomycetota > Actinomycetes > Frankiales > Frankiaceae > Protofrankia > Protofrankia sp. CiP3. Next base: position 10,860 of record NZ_CAKJTM010000050.1, read on the forward strand.
CGCTGCTCGCGGACGCGCTCGCGCTGGAGGCCGCCGGCGCGTTCGCCATCGTGCTCGAGGTCGTCCCGGCCGAGCTGGCTTGCCGAGTGAGCAAGGAACTGACCATTCCGATCATCGGCATCGGCGCGGGCGCCGGCTGTGACGCGCAGGTTCTGGTCTGGCAGGACATGGCGGGACTCAGCGGCGATGATGGCCCCAGGTTCGTCAAACGCTACGCCGACCTGCGCTCGACGCTCGCGGACGCGGCGCTGCGGTTCACCCGGGAGGTCCGCGGCGGCACCTTCCCCACGATCGAACACACGTATTCCTGATATTCCCGGCTGAACGGTAGAGGCTCCGGCGGTAGGGCGCTCGATCAGGCAGCGGCGTCCGGGTGGATGCATCACGCCGCCGGCGGCTTCCCGGCCACCGGTGCCGGCAGAAACGCGGTCATGAATTTCTCCAGGCGTCCGGCAACCGGGTGGCAAGCTGCGCACCGAGCACCGCGCGGGCCGACACCAGCGATGGTCCGTACCAGGTCAGGTGACGGCCTGACACGCATACCGCCGGTGTTCCCGCAAACGCCTCCGGTCCGTCTGTCGGGCTGAACGGATACGGCTCGTCGGGCAGCACCACGAGTTCGCAGGTGGTCACGTCGTCCAGGCGTATCCGGGGATAACGCTCGGGATGGTCGGCCAGCACGTTGTCGACGCCAAGCCTTCGCAGGAGGTCACCCGCGAAGGTTTCACGCCCCAGTGCCATCCAGGGCCGTCGCCACACCGGAATCAGCGCGGTCCGCCGACGGCCGGTGTACGGCGCCGCCCATGCCGCGCGTGCGGCGTCCAGCCACCGGGGCCGAGCGAGCCCGCAGGCATGGCGCAACATACGCTCGAGGCTCACCAGAGCGGCGTCCACCGTGGTCGGCGCGGTCACCCACACCGGTATCCCGGCGGCCCGCAACCTATCAAGATCAATTTTTCGGTTCTCCTCGGCGTTGGCACAGACGACATCCGGCGCGAGCGACACGACCTTGGAAAGATCTGGGTTCTTCGTCCCACGGACGCGTACCACGTCCAGCCCGGCCGGGCGGACACACCAGTCGGTCGCACCGACCAGGAGCCCGGGCCCGGTGACCGCGATGGCCTCGGTGAGGCTCGGCACGAGCGAGACCACACGGGCCACCCGGCCGGGTACGTCGACCGCAAACCCCAGATCATCCATCCTGTGATCATCCAGGAAAGACGCCGGTTTCGCACGGTGGCACACGTCGGGAGACACCGTGGCAACGCCAAGCCCCGCCGGTTCTACACGTCTGTCACACGCAGGCCCGCGTGCGCCTTGTAGCGCCTGTTCACCGAGATCAAGTTCGCGGTCAGGCCCTCCACCGAAGCCGCGTTTCGCAGCTTGCCGGCGTAGACCCCGCGCATCCCGGCGATCCTGGCGGCAAGGGCCTGGACGGTGTCGGTGGCGTGGCGGTCATCGCCCAGCACGAGGATGTCGGTATTCACCTCGTCAACTGTCTCATCCGCCAACAGCACCGCACTGACATGGTGGAAAGCGGCCACGACCGTGCTGTCCGGCAGCAGCGCCGCGGCCTGCTGGGCAGCGCTGCCCTCGGGAACCGGTAGCACGAACGCGCCGCCCTTATCGAAACCGAGCGGGTTCACGCAGTCCACCACGATCTTGCCTGTCAGTTCCGAGCGAAGACTGACCAGCAGTTCCCCGTGGCCTTCCCAGGGCACCGCGACGATCACGATGTCACCCCGGGCGGCAGCGGCGGAGTTGTCCGCCCCGGTGACAGCCAGACCGGCCGCGTTCAACTGCGCGGCGACATCCCGCGCGCGATCGGCCGAACGCGAGCCCAGCACAACCTCGTTGCCGGCGATCGCGAGCCGGCGACCGAGACCACGGCCCTGCGGGCCGGTGCCGCCGAGAATCGAGACCGTCAACAGCGAGACATCAGGCAGATCGTGAGGTGAACCCATGGCCGTATCCTGCCGCACGACCCGCTTTCGGGGCACCGTGACCGCACCCGGCTGATCGCCATTGATCCGTTCGGTGATCCGTTCGGCCACCGGACGATCTCTGGCCATCACGATCAGTTTTTCCGGCGACAGCACAGATCACGATAGACGATGGTTCCGGTCACCCATCGGCGGCTCCCAACCCGCACACGAGCGCCCGGCAACAGAGAAGTGAATCAAGGAGTGGGGTTGAGGTGCGCGCAACGCGAAGCGATCAGGCGGAGGGCGAAACGATCGAACATCCATCGGACACGCCCTAAGAGCGCCCGAGGA
>NZ_CAKJTM010000050.1:13751-31917 GCF_917627345.1 Protofrankia sp. CiP3
CCTCCTCCGCCTTGCCGGACCGGGCGCGGATGAGCCACTCACTGATCGAACGCCCTATCCTCGGGCGCTCTAAGCCCGGACCCGCCGGGATCATCCGTGATGATAGCCGTACGGCCTGATTTACCCTCAGGCACCCCCCGCATCCGACCCGCGGGCGGATGCGGGACTATGCCTTCACAACACGACAGCTACGGACATTGATCGCTTCGCGGAAGGTCGGCAGCCATCGAGGGCGGAGTCGTTTCGCAGATGCGGAGCCGTTTCGAAGATGCAGTTGTGCCGAACGGGCAAAGGAGTAGCGGAAGGTGAACGACGTAAACAGCTCCATGGCTGCGACTCTTCGCGAACAAGAAATCACGTTGCGTGATACCCATAGCGTGCTGGGGAACCCCGGGCGCGCGTCGTTCGATGACGGGTCGTACCGTTCCATTCCACGAACAGCGGTAAGATCCACGGAGTCAGGCGGGAGAGGTCGAGCAATGGCGGACGTATCGGTTCGCTTCGCGATGACGAACGACAGCGAAGTGGTGCTCAACCTGTCGCTGCCGCAGGCGCTGCGCCTGATGGAGGCGATCGCACGCAAGGTCGGTGAGACTCTCACCGAACGCAGCACCCAGAACGTGGGTGGGGTGGGGGGCGTGCCCGCGCCCGCGCCCTCCAACGGCATGCCGAGTCTGGGGCCCTACACCCCGTCCTGAAGCTGTCAGGGGACCACGTGTGTCACCCCAGCTGGTCAGCGTTGCGCGAGGCCCAGCGGACTCGCCCGGCAGGCGCTGACGGAGCGCTCGGCTGACGGCGGCGACCGACGGGCACGCGCGGCCGTGCCGCCGGTCGGGTGGCGGTGAGAGCCGCCGTCACCCGACCGTTTTCGCCTGCCCGCGGACAGCGCCTGTCTTCCGGCTGGCAGGCATCTCGTCCCTTCGGTCGGTGTCCCTTCGATCAGCCCCGCCGCGGTCGCTCGCTGCTCAATGCCCGCGGATGCGATGTCGCGTACACCTCGCGCAGCCGGTCCACCGTGACCAGCGTGTAGATCTGGGTCGTGCTGACTGACGCATGACCCAGCAGTTCCTGCACGACCCGGACGTCCGCCCCGCCGTCGAGCAGATGCGTCGCGAAAGAGTGGCGCAGCACATGTGGTGACACGCCGTCCACTCCGGCCGCGAGTGCCGCGGTCCGCAGCACCGTCCATGCGCTCTGCCGCGACAACCGGGTTCCCCGCCGGGACAGGAACACCGCCGGGGACGCCCGCCGGCTCGCCAGGACCGGTCGGGCCCTGATCAGGTACGCCGACAGGGCTTCCTCGGCGTACCGGCCGAGTGGGACGACTCTGGCCCGGCCGCCCTTGCCCTGCAGACGCACGGACGCCCCGTCCAGATCAAGGTCGTCGACGTCGAGACCCACGGCTTCCGATATCCGCGCTCCCGTGCCGTACAGCAGCTCCAGCAGCGCGACGGCCCGCAGCCGCCGGCCGCTCTCCAGCGGATCGCTGCCCGCCGGGCCGGAGGCCGCGGCGAGCACAGCTGTCACCTGGTCCACCGTGAGTGCTCTGGGCAGCCGGCGTGGCGGGGCCGGCGGGCGTACCGGCTGGGACACGTCACAGGTGACGTCGCCCTCCTGAGCGGCGAAACGATGCAGCGACCGGACCGCGACCAGCATTCTGGCCACCGACGACGCGGCGAGCGGCGGATGCCCCTGCCTGCCTTCGCGCAGCGCGGCCGCGAACTCCGCCACCTCGGACTCGTCAACGTCGTCCAGTGACCGAATCTGGCGGGCGCGCAGATGCTCAAGGTATCGGCGAAGATCACGCCGGTAGGCGAGAACGGAGTTGCGGGCGAGCCCGCGCTCTCCTTCCAGGTGGTCGAGGAAGCGCTGAACCACGGGCCACGGGTCTGCCTGCGCGTTCATCCGCACACCGTCATCCGCGCACCATGCGCACCGTGCGCACCGCCTCGGCGGCACGCACACGGCCACCGGCGCCGCCACGGGCGGCGCTGCCGCCAGGAGCGGCTGTGCCGCCGTCACGAACAGCAGAGCCGTCACGAACAGCAGAGCCGTCACGAACAGCAGAATCGCCGGCCATGCCACCATCCGGTATGTCTGCGCTCACCATCGACGTGAGTGTAGGTGTACGACGGACAACATCCACCGACATCGCGCCGATCGCCCGTGCCCGGGTCGAGCGACCCACCGGCCACGAGTTTCATGGATGCTGTCCATATCGATGATGATTTGAGGCTATTCTCCTGATGGTGCGGAAAGAAAGCGGACAGTTACGATCCGTCTGTCTCCTGTCGACCGCCGCCCTCCTCATCCTGATGAGCGCTGGTTGCGGCGGCAGCGATGCCGCGACCGGCGCCTCGGCTCCACCCAAGGCGCAGGCGCTGGGCGCGGCCGGGACGCGCGGCGCGGCACCGGCGGACGACCGCAATGGGGCCACGGCACCCAGCGCGACGCTGTCCACCCCGGCTTCCTCTGACCCGGCCCAGGCTGCGCTGACCACGGTCGACGCATACTTCGAGGAGATCAACAGGGCCAGTCTGGAAGGACGCGTGGCGGATGTGAGCGCAACGGCCATGCCCGGATGCCAGACCTGTGTACTCGATATCGGGGTTACCCAGAACTTTCACAACCAGGGCGGACACACCGATGTCGGTCCGCTCGCAGTCAGCCCGGTGACCATGGGCCCGGCTGGCGAGAAAGCAATCACCGCGCAGATGACCGTGGCCATCAGGGCGGTTCGGGTACTGGACACGGCTGGTAAGGTCATCCGGACCTATCCAGCGCAACCACCGCGCGCCGCGGCGGCCGTGCTGTGGCTTACCACCGCGGGCTGGCGCATCGAGAACTTCCTGTACTCCAAGGGGCCGTCATGACGGCACATCCGGATCACCGCGCACGGTGCCACCACGGCTCAGGCCCGGCCGGTGGCACCATCAGCCGGCTGTCAGTGGTCATCTGCCTGGTCGCCGCCGTTCTTCTGCCGACGGCCGCCACGGCTCACGCGGCACCGGACCCACAACCCGGTTCCCTCTGCGCGGCCATGTGGGGATACTGCGACACCCGCGCCACCGACAACGGCTACATCTACGCTTTCAGCGGCGGACGGCTGCACAAGGTACCCACAGCCGTCGGGGCCGCCAGACCGGCGGACTCCTGCGCGGACTGCCCTGTCCGTCTCGACTTCTGCAACGTCGGCCCGGAGACAACCGGTTTCGAACAACTGCTCTGGGCCGCTTTCCCGGAAGCCGCGGCGGATACCCACGCGCTGTGCAACCCGCAAGCTATTGCCGCCGCCCCGACACTCGCCCAGGTACAGGCCTCGCTGGTCAACTATCTGCGAGAACAGGCGCTGCCCAGACCCACGCTGGTCGTCCAGCCGAACGGGCGAAGTTTTGCCAACCTGCCCACCGTGCTCTACACGCCGGTGCCGCCGAGCTTCACCTTCAACGTCGACCAGCCGCTGCTGGCCACCATCAGCGCGGTGCCTCACTACCGCTGGGACTTCGGCGACGGGACATTCGGGCCCGACTCGCCCGGCCGCCCGTTCGACCCGGCGATCTCGCCCAGGGAACACCCGGAGGCCTACGTCGCACACGCCTACCGCCAGCCCGGGACCTACCCGATCACGCTGACGGTGACCTGGCAGGGGACGTTCGCGGTACCCGGCGTCGGGCAGGCGTTCCCCCTCGCTCCGGTAACCCTGGCCGCGAACGCCGCCGTTGTCGTGGACGAGGCCAGCGGCGTCCTCACCGGCAACACCTGACCGACAAACACCTGCCTGATCCGACAAGTAGCTGCCAGCCGGCCTGACGCTGCGCAACGCCCGGCGGATGCCCGGTGGGAGCACCGCCGGGCGCGCACAGCCAGCCAACGGGGATCAGAGTCAACCGACGGGATCGGGACGGTCCGGCCAGGGGGCATCCGCCAGACGCAGCCGGGTGAACCCGTGCGCGCGGGCGGTCGCCGCCGCCAGCAGGCCGATAACAGCCATGGCGTTGGTGATCGAACCTTCCAGGACCTGGCTCACGGCCCTGTCAAGATCTATCCGGGTGACTTGCATGTCCGCCTCCTCATGAACGCGGACATGCTGCTCTGACAGGGGAATCGCCGCCAGGTCGCGGGCGAGGAAGAGCCGGTACGCCTCGTTGGTCATGCCCGGCGACGCGAGGACGTCGACCAGCAGGTCCCAACGGCCGGCCGTGAGGTTCGCCTCCTCGGCGAGCTCACGTGCGGCGGCCTCGACCGGCGGTTCCCCGGGCACGTCCAAGATGCCGGCAGGCAGCTCCCACAGCGGCCGGCGGACCGGATGGCGGTACTGATGCACCATCACCACCCGGTCGGCCTCGTCGAGCGCCACCACCCCGACCGCTCCCGGATGCACGACGACATCACGTTGGGAGACACCACCATCCGGCATCCGCACCGCGTCCCGGCGTACCGCGATGATCCGTCCGGTGAAGGCGACCTCGCTCTCGACGACCTCGTAGCGATGCCCGGTCGCGGACCGGTAGGCCACGGCGTGGTCGACGACGTCCGCGGCGGGCTCGTTCGCCGCTACACCACCACCATGCGCAGTCATGACGACACCAGCTCCTCGCCGTTGCGTTCACCAGACGCTCCGCGCCCGTCCAGGGGATCGATCCCGTGAGCTGCCAGGTCAGCCGAAACCTCGACCGGCAGCACTCCGGTGCGCCGTTCCGCATGGGCCACCGCCGCCGCGGCCAACGCCTCGAACAACGGGTGGGCGCGGGTCGGCCGCGACCGGAACTCCGGGTGCGCCTGGGTTCCCACATAGAACGGATTACTGTCGGTCGCAAGTTCGACGACCTCGACAAGCCGCCCATCCGGTGACGTTCCCGAGATCACCAGCCCGGCGGCGACAAGCCGATCACGGTAGTCGTTGTTGACCTCATAGCGATGCCGGTGCCGCTCGCCGGCCTCGGCAACCCCGTACACCCGCCGGGCCAGCGTCCCCGGTGCCAGCACACACGGGTAGAGGCCCAGACGCATGGTGCCGCCCATCTCCCGCTCACCGGCGACCACCGCCCGCTGGTCCGCCATCGTGGAGATCACCGGATGCGGCGTGTCCGGGTCGAACTCGGTCGAGTTCGCTCCCGTGAGCCCCGCCATGTTGCGGGCCGCCTCGATCACCATGCACTGCAGGCCCAGGCACAGCCCAAGCGCCGGGATGGCGTTCGTCCGCGCGTGGCGCAGAGCCTCGATCTTCCCCTCGATCCCGCGGATGCCGAAACCACCCGGTACGAGCACACCGTCCACACCGTCCAGCGCGGACGCGGTGCTCTCCGGCGACGAGCAGGAGTCCGAGGGCACCCAGCGGATCTCCACCCGGGTGTTCACCGCGAATCCGCCCGCACGCAATGCCTCGGTCACCGACAGGTAGGCATCCGGCAGGTCGACGTACTTCCCGACGATCGCGACGGTGACCACCTCGGCCGGGCGGTGGACGCGGTGCAGCAGGGTGTCCCACTCGGTCCAGTCGACATCGCGGAAGGGCAGGCCCAAGCGGCGGACCGCGTAGGCGTCGAGCCCCTCACGGTGCAGCACCTTCGGGATGTCATAGATCGACACCGCGTCCGGCGCGCCGACCACAGCCTCGTCGTCCACGTCACACATCAAAGCGATCTTGTTCTTGAGCGCGGCCGGCAGCGGGCGGTCGGACCGGGCGACCACCGCGTCCGGCTGCAGGCCGATGCTGCGCAACGCGGCCACCGAGTGCTGCGTCGGCTTGGTCTTGAGCTCCCCCGAAGGGGCCAGGTAGGGCACCAGGCTCACGTGCACGGTCAGGACGTTGTCGCGCCCCACCTCGTGGCGGACCTGCCGGATCGCCTCCAGGTAGGGCAACGACTCGATGTCACCGACGGTCCCGCCGACCTCGGTGATGACGACGTCCACCGCGTCGGTCGCGAGCCGGCGGATGCGGTCCTTGATCTCATCGGTGATGTGCGGGACGACCTGCACGGTCTGTCCGAGATAGCCGCCGCGCCGTTCGCGGGCGATCACCTCCGAGTAGACCTGGCCAGTGGTGACGTTGGCGCTGCCGTCGAGGTCGACGTCCAGGAAGCGCTCGTAGTGGCCGATGTCGAGGTCGGTCTCGGCACCGTCGCTGGTGACGAAGACCTCCCCGTGCTGGAACGGGTTCATCGTGCCGGGATCGACGTTGAGGTAGGGATCGAGCTTCTGCATGGTGACCCGGAGGCCACGTGCCTTGAGGAGACGACCGAGGCTGGAGGCGGTAAGCCCCTTACCGAGACTGGAGGCCACGCCTCCGGTCACAAAAATGTGCCTGGTCACGTGCGCCTGCGCCACGCTGAGACCCTTCCGTGGGTATCGCCGGCCGGATCCATACCTGGCCAGTCCACGGGATTTCACGGTAACACCCCCGCCCACGGCCCGCTCACGCGCAGATCCCCGATGCCGGCACCGGCCGGCTCAGACCTCGACCGGCTCAGACCTTGACCGGCTTGACCCGCTGTTGGGGTGGCACGCCCGGCTCGGTGGTGAGCACCGCGAGGTCCTCGGGATCGGACGTCAGCACCAGCACCGGTCGCGGCTGCTCCAGCGCTGTCGCGGCCACGACTGCATCGACGGCGTAGCGGTGGCCGTCGAGCCCGGTCTCGTCGAGGAGTGCCGCGGCGCGCTTGGCGATGTCCTCGGTCACCGCGACGATCCGGATACGGGATGCAGCCCATGCCAGCGCTTCGCGCCGTGGATCATCGGGCCGCCGCACCTCCACCAGCGTAAGCGTGGATGCGATCACCACCGCACCACGAAGCCGTGCGGCTTCGACCCGGCGCACCACGTCGCCATCCCTGTCGGCGAGAAGCGACAGCCCCTGTGAGTCCAGCACCAGGGTGCCGCCGCCGGGAGTGCTCAGTCGGCGTCGGGCCATTCGGCCAGAGCCTCCCGCACCCCGTCGACGTCAAGGGGGCCATGCTCGTGCTCGTAGTCCTCGACGATCTCCTGCAGCTGCCGCATGTGGACCCAATGCGCGAGCGCCTCGGTGGCCGCGGCGGAGAACCCACGCGGCCCGGTACGCGCCTCGACCTCACGGACCAGGTCTTCCGGGAAGGACGTGCTGCGTTTGACCGCACGCCCGGTGAAGGGCGGCTCCGCGGCAGAGGTGACGGCCATGCCGTCATTATTGCTACTTCCAGTAGCAATCGCAAGATCAATTCACTAGAAAACCGTAGAGAAAGTTTGCGACAGGCGACGGGCTCACGCGCGCCTTGCTGGTGGCAGCTATGTCAGGCGCCACGTGGCGTAACTGCGTGCCAGGGTCGCTCGGTTGTGAGCGGCGCGGTTGTCTGACTGAACGGCACGCATGCTCCACAGCCCGGCCACGTAGCAGGCGAAGGCGTTGAGGTCGTCGTCAGTGGCGCCAGCCCAGCAGGTCAGCCTGGACGCCCACTGCTCGGCCTGCTGCGGGGAGTGTCCGGCGCCGATGAGACGGATGACCATGAATGCGGCGTCTACCCAACCGGCGCCTTGTGCCGGCCAGCCCCAGTCGACCACCCAGACCCGGTCCTTTCTGATCATGAACTGGTGGGCATGCAGGTCAGTGTGGTTGACCTCCTCCCCGGCCTGAAGGCCGGGGATTCCCACACCTCGCAGTGCGGGTTCCTGCTTCACCAACAGATGCCTCCTCGCTCTAGGAACGGGGCGGTCTCACTCCGTCTCCACAGGCAGACACCGCGAGCCCCGCGGCCAGAATGTTCTTCGCTGCGTTGACGTCCCGGTCGTGGACAGTGCCACAGGAGCGGCACACCCATTCCCGGATGTTCAGCGGTAGGGATTCGACCTGCGTCCCGCAGGACGAGCAGGTCTTCGATGACGGATACCAGCGGTCGATCGCGATGACCTCGCGGCCGTACCAGCTGGCTTTGTACTCCAGCATGGTCCGCAGGTCCCGCCAGCCCGCATCCGAGATCGCGCGGGCGAGTGAGTGATTCCGGACCATGTTCCGGACCGTGAGATCCTCGATGACCACCGTTTGGTTCTCGCGGATGATCCTCGTGGATAGCTTGTGGAGATGGTCCCGGCGCCGATCGGCGATACGCCCGTAAATCTGGGCGACCTTCAGTCGGGCCTTCGCCCGGTTCGCCGATCCCTTCCCCTTGCGGGCCAGTTCCCGCTGGGCGCGGGCGAGCCTGGCCCGGTCCCGCCGTTCGTGCCGCGGGTTTGTGATCTTCTCCCCGGTCGACAGGGCAGCCAAGCTGGTGATGCCCGCGTCGATCCCCACCCGTCCCGGCGATGGGGGCAGGGTGGTGATGGTGTCCTCGACCAGGATCGAGATGTGGTACTGCCCGCGGGCGTTCCGTGACACTGTGACCTGCGACGGCACCGCACCTTCTGGCAGCGGACGGGACCAGGCGATGGTCAGCGGCTGATCCTGCTTCGCCAGCTTCACCTGGCCGCCGCGATAGGAGAAGCCATTGACCATGTAGGTCGCCGAGTCGGTGATCTTCCCCTTCTTCTTGAAGGTCGGGTACTTCGCCCGCTTCTGCCAGAAGTTCACGTACGCGGTTTGCAGATGGCGCAGCGTCTGCTGGAGCGGCACGTTGGAAACATCGGCGAGCCACTCTGTTCCCGGCTCCTGTTTCCAGCCGGTGAGCATCTTCGCCGTATCCACGTAGGTGACCCGACGCTGTTCGGAAAACCAAGATCGGTGCCGTTCGGCGAGCGCCCGGTTGTAGACGTAGCGGACACAGCCGAAGGTGCTCGCGAGCTGGGCAACCTGATCGGGAGTCGGGTAGAAGCGGTAGCGGTATGCCCGCTTCACCATCTTCAACCCCATGGCTAACACGATAGCATCCCTGCGTGTCAGCTTGACGCTGGAGTTGATGCGCAGACTCCGCCCTGAAGGACGGAGTCTGCGCGCTACGTTTCCCGATCAACCGCGGCGGTACCGCTGCCGCTACGGCAAAAGCCATCCCGGGCGGGTCCGCTGCCTCGAGCCCACCGTGGTGGCGGACCTGGCCGAGGCCACCGTGTGGGAACAGGTCCGGGCGGTCCTCGCCGATCCGGAGTATCTGGCCTCGGTCGCCGGGGACCACGCCGGACTGATCGCCACCCACGGCGGTGGCGACACCGACGCGATCACCAAAGCCGACGGAGAGATCCACCGGCTACAGCAGGCACTCACGACAGGTCCAAGCGGTCCGGGACCTGGCGGCTGTCGCGGCCACCCGGTTGGCGACCGCGACCATGGAGGAGGGCCAGGACCTGTATGCCCTCCTCAGCATCCAGATAAAGATCGTGGACAACCGGCGGGGCGCACCGCTACGGCTCGCCCTGACCAGAACCCTTGATCACACCGAAGCCCTGAACGCGACCGAATCCGCGCACCCACAAGAGCGGGCGCCATACCGCTCCGGGTCCCGGGCACCTGCCTGACGCCGCAAACCCGAAATGGCTGGTCATCGCCGCACCGGCCTGACTGGCTGGGAAGCAATGGGCACGATTACGTCGGCAGGCCGTGCGGGCCGGGCTGGTACGCGACCGCAGCCGGCTCGAACAGGGTCAAACGAGATCAAACTGGCGGCGTCCGGTCAGACCATCCCGAGTCCGGCGGAGGCTCAGCGTCGGGACCATAACCAGGCGCCCAGATCGTCTCGTAGTGCGGGCAGCGATCGACCACCGCACCAGGAAGCTCACCTTTTGCGCCGCCGCTACTTCTCGCGCGGGCACGCGCGGCACCGCGCGCCCGTCGGCACTCCTTGCACTGCACCCGGACCGCTGTGACCATCTGCTCGGGTTCACCCGCCCGCTCGGTAGTCATCGGCTTGCGACCGTGCCCCGACCGTTGCAGCGCAGGCAGGTCATCCGGTCAGCACCAGAGAAACCGCCGTCCCCGTCGGTCTCAACGTGGTCCCGTTCCACCTCTCCGCTGCCCGAACAGCGTGGACAGGTCATCGTGCCGCGGTCGACGGAATGAGACGAGGCGTAGTCCTTCCCACCCCGCTTCGTGCCGCCACTGCCCGACGACGCTCCGCCGCCGCTATTTCCCCGCTTGTTCCAAACCACGACTTCAGAGTAGACAACACTACGTGTCCGGGGAAGTACATGGCGTGCTTCCGTGAGCCCTCAGCCCATTCCCACGACAGCGCCATATCCTCCTCCAATCTGTACAAAACCATCTAAACGGACTAAAAGACGAAAATACTGATACACTCACAGATACAGATCAAACACCCTCTAAGAGAGGGTTTGATCCCGATTTGCGGACCTATAAGCAGTTTTGTCCTCCAGCCCGTCGAGCCGGTTTTGCACAGGTTCGAGGAGGATCACGAGCTTCGCACCCGGCGCGACGGGATGCGAACTGCCGTTTTTGCCCCATCAAATCCTTTTGATCTAGAAGCAGGGTGTTATGCGCGCCACGCCGACGGCGGATCACAGTCCACGTCGCAATAATCGCCGCCGTGGACCCCGCATACCAGGCGAATCAACCTAAATCAAGAGAAGAATATGAACCGATAAAGCGGATATATCGAGATCAAACGCCCTCTAAGACAGTTCTCAGGATGGGCCAGCAGGCTCGGTCGGAAACGGTGCCGGCAGTGCCGCCGGGCCGTCGTCCCTCGACCGCCTGCCGACCGAAAGCGCGGAGCCATGTACCTGAAGATCTTCGGATTGCCCGCCCATCCACTGGTGGTGCACGCCACCGCCGTGCTCGTCCCGCTGGCCGCGCTGGTCGTGGCCGCGGTCGCGCTGTGGCCGGCGCTACACCGGCGCCTCGGGCCGCTGCCGCTCGGGCTCGCGGCCGTTGCGCTCGCACTGGTTCCGCTCACCACATCGACCGGTGATCAGCTTGAGGCGCGGCTGCCGGAATCGCCGCTCATCGCCCGGCACGCGGAACTCGCGGACGGGCTCCTGCCGTGGGTCTTCGGGCTGTTCACCGTCTCGGTGTTCGTGACGTGGCTTGACCGGAGGCTGCGGAAAGCCACCGCGGTGACGGAACAGCTGGCCAGCTCGCCGGCTGTGGCTGTGGCTGTGGCTGTGGACGTGCCAGTCGTTGCCGGCGCGGCGAGCCGGTCGGCCGGGACCGCGGGCACGGCGGCAAGCCAGCCGAGTGGGGAACGGCGTCAGTCCGCCACCGCCACCGCGGCCGCCGCCGGCAATTCGGCCGCGCTGCGGCTCGTGGCCACGCTCCTCGCGGTGGTCGCCGCGACCGGTACGGTCGTACAGGTGGTACGGATCGGCGACGCTGGCGCCAAGGCCGCGTGGTCCGCCGTCCCCGCCGCGCCCCGCCCCGACGCGGACGGCGGATGATCTCATCTGCCTGACCGCCCGACCGCCCGCCCGACGTCAGAGCTACCGCCAGACCGCACGGAGGTCCTGCATCCGGTGAACGCCCCGGCCGGGCACCAGCCCCGGCTGCTCCTCGTCGAAGACGAACGCGCGCTCGCGGGACTGCTTGCGGGGGTCCTCGGGGAGTCCGGCTACGCGGTCGAGCTGGCCACCGACGGCCAGCAGGGGCTGCATCTCGGCCTGACCCGCCGTTACGACGTCGCCATCCTCGACCGGGGCCTGCCCGTGCTTGACGGCATTGACCTGCTCCGGGCGCTACGTCGGCGCGGTGTCGCGGTTCCGGTGCTGGTCCTCACCGCCCGGACCGCCGTCGCCGACCGGGTCCAGGGCCTCGACGCCGGTGCCGAGGACTACCTCGGCAAGCCGTTCGACCTCGACGAGCTCCTCGCTCGGCTGCGGGCGCTGCGCCGTGTCCATCTCGCGGAAGCGGACCTCCTCCCCCTGCCTGATGGTCGCAGCCTGCACGTGGCCGACAGGTCCGTCCGGCTCCCCGATGCCAGCCCGCTGGTGCTGTCCGAACGCGAGTGCGAACTGCTCGCCGTCCTCGCCACCAGGCCAGGGCAGATCTTCGAGCGTGACGAGCTGCGCCGCCGGGTATTCCCGGAAGCCGATCCGTCCGTCGTCGACGTCTACGTCCACTACCTGCGGCGCAAGCTGGGGCGGTCGATCGTGCGCACCATCCGCGGTGTCGGCTACCGGCTCGGGGAACGGGGATGACCCGCATCGGCGGGCCACGGCACTCCCCGCCCGTCGCGTTCCGGGGACGGTGTGCCAGACGGCTCCGGCGCGCGGGTGGCATGAGCGCCGATGACCAGCTGCTGGCGGCGGCCCGCCGCCGGCTCACCGGCCAGGTGGCTCTTGCCGTGTCGGCGGCGATCCTGATGGTCGTGACCGTCGCCTATGTGATCGTCAGCTATGAGCAGCGGCAGGACGTCGACCGCCAGCTGCGCTCGGCCGCGGCCCGCGCCGAGGACGTCGACGATCCCCCGGAGGGCATAACGCTCTTCCTCCGTCAGGCGGACGAACCGCTGCAGGCAAGCCATGGCGCCCCGGCCAACCTCGCGGACCTGGCCTCGATCGATGCGACCGCCCGGGATGGTGTCACCCGGTCCTCCCAGCACCGGCTGGGCCAGGGCGACACCTACAAAATGATCACCGTCCGGCGAGACAGCCTCATCATCCAGACGGCGTTTGATCTCAGTGACCTGAACCGACAGACCGACCGGCTGCTACTCGGCCTCGGCTTCGCGGGCGTCTCGGGGGCCGGTGCGGTCCTGATGGTCAGCATCACGGTCGGGCGTCGTGCGGTCGCGCCGCTACGGGATGCGCTCGGCCGCCAACGCCAGTTCGTCGCCGATGCCGCGCACGAGCTACGGACCCCGCTCACGCTGTTGCACACCCGCGCCCAGGTGTTCGAACGCGCCGCGGGCAAGGCCGGCGTGCCCGCTCTCGCCGCCGAGGCGGGTGAGATCGTCGCGGACAGCCGCCGGCTCGCGGATATCGTCGAGGATCTGCTGGTATCCGCCGAACTCGCGCACAGCCCCGGCCGGCGAACCCCGGTGGATCTCGGCCGGGTCGCGCACGAGGTCGCCGCGACCGCGCAGGCGTATGCCGCCGAACTGGGCGTGACGCTCACCGTCACGGTCGCCGATCTGGCCGCCGGCAGGGCGATGCCGGCTGAGGCAGACCGTCGCGCGGTCGTTCTCGGCGCTGAGCCGGCACTGCGCCGGGCCGTCTCCGCGCTGCTGGACAACGCGCTCGGGCACACCCGAAGCGACGGATCGGTGACCATGACAGTGACTCCGGCGAACCCGAGTGACGTCGTCACCCTGCGAATCACAGATACCGGGCAGGGGCTCGAGCCAACCGCCACTGACGATCTCTTCACCCGCTTCCACCGTGGCCAGCAAGTCGGTGACCGGCGCCGGTTCGGTCTCGGCCTGGCGCTCGTCCAGGAGATCGCGGTGAACCACGGCGGGACGGTCACGGCGGCAGGCGCGGTGGGCCGCGGCGCCACGTTCACGCTCTTCCTCCCGGCGGCCGGGGAGCACGACAGCCCGTCCGCCGCGGCACAGGCCCGCTTCACCGATGGACGCCACTCCCATGCGTGAGAACGGAGAGCGGGTTCCGCGTTACCGCGGCTCCTCGATGACCTTCTTACGGCGTGTTCCGGAGTTCCTCATCCATCGCCGCGCGATGCACGCGCCCCAGCCCCGCGACACCGCGTCCCTGTTGCCGGTCGCTCTTATCGAAAATCTTCTTGTCAGCCGCGGCGTTGGCGAGCAGCTCCTCAGCATGCCCGTGGGCCAGGGCGCTCTCCTCGACGCCCGCGAGCATCCGGGACAGTTCCCGCACCCGGCCGGCATCGTCGAGCGTCACCACTCCGCTGCGGGTCACCGAACCGTCGTCAGCCTTCGTCACCACCAGGTGCCGGTCCGCGAAGGCCGCAACCTGCGGCAGGTGAGTGATACAGATCACCTGATGGGTCCGCGCGAGCCGAGCCAGCCGGCGGCCGACCTCGACCGCGGCACGCCCACCCACCCCGGTGTCGACCTCGTCGAACACCATTGTCGTGGTCGTGTCGGCGGTGGCGAGCACGACCTCGATGGCCAGCATGATCCGAGACAGCTCACCGCCGGAGGCTCCCTTGTGCACCGGGCGTGCCGGTGCGCCCGGATGCGGCACCAGGCGCAGTTCGACCTCGTCAGCCCCGGTCGGCCCATAGGCGACGAGCTGGCCGTCCACGGGTATGCCAGCGGGATCCGCGCGCTGGGAGACAACCGCCTCGACCCGGGCCCTGGGCATCGCCAGCCCCGCAAGCTCGGTGGCCACCGCCGCGGCGAACCTGTCCGCGGCGGCACGGCGAGCCATGCTGATCTCAGTGGCATGCGTGCTGAGGTCAGCCACCAGCCGGTCTCGTTCGGATGCCAGTTCCCCGGCCCGGTCGCCATCGGAGTCGATCTCAAGCAGGCGTCGCCCGGCCTGCTCCGCCCATGCCAGGACCCCCGACAGATCGGTGCCGTGCGCTCGGGCAAGGCCCGCAAGGGCCGCCTTGCGGGCCTGCACGGTGGCAAGGCGGCCAGGATCGGACTCGACGCCGGCCGTGTAGGAGGCGAGGTCCGCGGCGACGTCGGCGAGCAGCATCCCGACTTCGTGCAGGCGGTCAGCCAGATCGGCAAGATCCTGGTCGAGGGACGCCTGCGCGGCGACCAGCCGATGAGCGGCGCCCAGCAGGTCGACGGCGCCCGGCGTATCGTCACCACCGACCGCGGGGTCGCTCACCAGCACCGTGTGCGCGCCGCTGGCGGCCTGCATCAGCGTCTCGGCGTGTTCCAACCGGCGCAGCTCGGTGTCCACCGCCGCGTCCTCGCCGGGATACGGGTCGACTCGTTCGATCTCCGCGAGGCCGCCGCGCAGGATCTCCGCCTCGGCCGACCGCTCCCGGGCCCGTTCGGTGATCTCGGCGAGCAGGCTGGAGACCCTGCGCAATCGCGTGTAGACGGCGGTGTAAGCCACCAGCGGCCGCTCCACCGCGGCACCCGCGAACCGGTCGAGGGCACCGCGCTGCTCACCAGCGCGCAGCAACCGTTGCTGGTCGGACTGGCCGTGCACCGCGATCAGCCCGTCGGTGATCTCGGCGAGGAGACTGGCCGGGACGGACCGACCGCCGATGTGCGCCCGGGAGCGGCCTTCCTCGGTCAAGGTCCGGCCGATGAGCAGGCTGTCGTCGTCGCACTCGCCGCCCGCGTCCCGGACCCGTTCGGCCAGCGGGCTGCCGGCCGGGGTGACCAGCCGTCCGTCGACGAAGGCCCGCCCCGCGCCGGGACGCACCAGACCGGCATCCGCACGCCCGCCGGTGAGAAGCCCGAGCCCCTGGACAATCATGGTCTTGCCAGCGCCGGTCTCACCGCTGACCACGGTGAGACCGGGCGCGAGCTCGAGCACGGCGTCGTCGATGACCCCGAGGCCGCGAATGCGAATTTCCTCGAGCACAGACGTGACTCTATGGCGTGTCCCGTCCTCGGTAACGGGCGCACCCGAGATCCCGGCCTCGGCGACGGGCACCGGCCGCGAAGAAGCATCCACCCGCGTCAGGTCCTCGTCCGCCCCCGCCAGCCCGTCACCGGCAGGTCGAACTTGGCCACCAGCCGGTCGGTGAACGGCCGCGGGTGCACCACGGCGAGCCGTACCGGCCGGCGCCCCCGCGTCACCTCGACCAGGGAGCGCTCCGCGACATCCACCGAGCGCCGCCCGTCGCAGGACAGCACGGCCGGGGTCGAGGGCAGCACCTCGATGGCGACCGACGAGGTGGGAGCCAGCACCAGGGGGCGGGCGAACAGGGCGTGGGCGCTGATCGGCGCGACCAGCAGGGCCTCGACGCCCGGCCACAGGACCGGGCCGCCGACCGAGAACGCGTACGCCGTCGATCCGGTGGGGGTCGAACAGATCATGCCGTCACAGCCCCACCGGGACAGCGGACGGTTGTCGACCTCGACAACGCATTCCAGCATCCGGGACCGATCGACCTTCTCCAGCGACACCTCGTTGAGAGCCCAGCCGCGGTACGTGGGCTCACCGTGGTAGCGAACCGTCACGTCAACGGTCATCCGCTCCTCGACCTGGTAATCCTTGCGGACGACATGGTCGACCGTGGACTCCAGCGCGTCCGGTTCAGCCTCGGCGAGAAAGCCGACATGGCCGAGGTTGACACCGAGCAGCGGGGCGTCGGCGCCGCGCGCAAGCTCCGCGCCGCGCAGCAGGCTGCCGTCCCCGCCGAGAACGAGGACAAGCTCGACCCCGAACGCCGCGGCCCCGTCGGGCGGGACGACATTGGCACAGCGCAGGTCGAGCAGGTCGGCCTCGTCGCGCAGCACCCGCGGCGCGACTCCGGCGGCGACGAACTGATCCAGGACACGCTGGGCGACCTCACGCACCACCGAACGGCGGGGATGGGTCACGACCAGGACTTCCCGGCTCACCCGTGCACCTCTCCGGGCTGACCGGACAGGCCCGGCCCACAGTCACCGCCGCCGGCTGGACCGGCTGGACCGGCCGCGATCGCGGTGGCGATCGCCTCGGTGAGCCACGCCTCGGACATGCTGGGAGCCTCCCCGGCAAGCCACAGCAGGTACTCGACGTTGCCCGCGGGGCCGGGCAGCGGACTCGCGACAACCCCACGGACACCGAGCGACAGCCGTGCCCCAGCCGCGGCCACCTCCCGCACCGCCCACGCGTGCGCAGTCACGTCGCGGACCACCCCACCCGGCCCGAGACCGTCCCGCCCCACTTCGAACTGTGGCTTGACCAGGACGACAAAGTCGGCCTCCGGTCGGGCACAGGCCCGCAGCGCGGGCAGCACCAGCCGCAGCGAGATGAACGACAGATCGGCCACGACCAGGTCGACCAGCCCACCGATTTCCTCGGGGGCGAGGTGGCGGACATTGGTGCGCTCCAGCACCCGGACCCGTCGATCGGTCCGCAACCGCCACGCCAGCTGGCCGTATCCGACGTCCACCGCGACGACCTCGGCCGCACGGTGGCGCAGCAACACGTCCGTGAAACCACCGGTGGACGCCCCGGCATCCAGACAGCGGCGCCCGGTAACCCGCAACGGCGGCTCGTTCCCGGCGAAGGTGGACAGGGCCGCAAGCAGTTTGTGGGCGCCGCGCGAGGCATACCCGGGGTCACTCCCAGAAATGATCACAATAGGCGTGGTGTCATCCACGATCGTCGCGGGTTTGGTGGCCGGCCGCCCGCTCACCCGGACCCGGCCGCCAGTGATCGCTTCACTGGCCTGCTCGCGGGAGCGAACCAGGCCTCGCCGTACGAGCTCGCGGTCCAGCCGCGTCCTGCGGACCATGGCAGCGTGCCTCGGCCCGGTCACGCCCGCGGCCGGCCAGGCTTGGCGGCTGGATCAGGCGGCGTGCTCGCGGGCCCGTCCAGATCCGCGAGTACTCCGTCCAGGAGGCCGTGGACCTCCTCGAAGACAGCGACGTGAGCCGACACGGGCAGCGTGGGCAGGCGGTCCATCCGCGCAAGCGCGTCACGGACGTCATCCGGAACGTCATCACTCATGAGGCGGCGTCCATAGCGAGCATCGCAGGAAGCGCCAGCGACCGAGGAGCGCAGCGGCGGACGCCGCCGGGGTGCACAGTCATGAGGGGTTCCTCTTCCATGACAGCGACGGCAGGACCGTCACCCCGCGGCACGCCGCTGTCGTCCGAACCAGGATGCCTGGATCCCGCTCGCGGTGGCGACGGTTACCCGAGGTACACCGGACGAGCCGTGTCGAACACATCGCCATCGGCAGACCAGGCGCTAGGCTCTCCGTGATAGCCCATCCCTACCATCGTTACCGCCTCGTCACTGTGTACGAGAGCCGCCCGCCGGTGGCAGTGTCCGGTCACGGGCGGCGACCGCAAAGGTCATGCGGAACACCGCAGCTCCGAGACACAGCCCGGCGGACCGGCGGAAGGAGGAGCTGGCCGGCATGGCGACCAGGCAGCAGTGTTCGGCGGCGTTGCGCATGCTGGCGGATCAGCTCAACAATCTGGTGAACGACCGCACGCGCGAGCTGGCTCCCGACCGTACCATCATGTGCCGGATACCCGATCTCGGGACGAGCTTCTCCGCGGAACTGCGCGACGGCAACGTCCTCGACATCAACGAGGGCGAATGCGAGACGGCCCAGGTGACGTTCACGGTGAACAGTGACGACCTCATCGCCGTCACCGAGGGAAGCCTGCGGTTCGGCTCGGCGTGGTCCAGCGGCCGGCTGAAGGTGGACGCCAGCCTGCGAGACCTGCTGCGGATGCGTTCCCTGCTTTAGAGCGCCCGG
>NZ_CAKJTM010000050.1:32325-39493 GCF_917627345.1 Protofrankia sp. CiP3
CCCCTATTGCCGACCACTTAGCGCAAGTTTGGGAAGCCGCCTGTCCGGCTCGCCGCCCCCAGGCGGCCCCCGAATACCCACGTCATCCCAGCTCAGAGATGCTTTTCCGACACCATGAACAGTCAACAATAAGATCAAGATGGAATAGCTAAAAAATCAAGGTTGACAGTTTCCTCTCACTCATTGTTCAATACCCGAGTAAGCGCTCATAACCAACGGGAAGCCCCTGAAACATGCTACCGCGCAAGGAGGAGAAGCACGGTCTGTTGATCAATCTATATCGACACCTCGGGAAGGACCTGACGGTGAAGAGAGCGTTCGCGTCTGTTTTCACGGCCATGGCAGTCACACTTGGGCTGGTTGCTACCGCGGGTTCCGCTCAAGCAATCAACAGGGTATCCTGTAGCAGCTACGACTTTCTTTGGCTGCAGTCCAATCAAACGACATGCTGGGCAAACGCCGGCTACACGAATGTGACCCTCTACAACGTTTATGGAGGCAATTCCGGAAACAACGCCGGATGGTATTCGGGCGACAGCTACACAGTGTATTTCCCGAAGTGGGCTTCATGGTCGTACTCGGCTCAGACAGTTCGCGCCATCAATATATATTGATCTGCATGCTGATACGCTTTCGCAGGCGTCGCTGGCGCCAGTCCCCACGCATCCGCCACGCGATTCGCCCACAAGCGACGCTACCTGCGGTTGTACTGGTGCTGGTTGCCAGCGTCGCCTGCGCGGACCCGGCAAAATCCCCGGAACAGCACGAGCCCGGCATCGGGCCGGTACAACAAATTTCCGAGCCATCGCAGATCGGCCGGCCGATAGACACGTATATCCCTTCGGTTCAGGAGATCATGCAGCTTCGGACAGTACGCAATGAAGCCGTCGCGAAATGCCTCACAGCACACGGAGTCAACGCCGAGATCCGCGAACCGCCGGGGGTGCAGGAGTTTCTATCAGCCCAGCGGCAGGATGGAGTGATCCGATCAGGCCTGTACGGCTTCTTTGACCCCACGGCGGCAAAGACCCATGGATATTCCAGACCTCCTGGGCAAGCGGTCTCGCTGACAGAAACGGGGGTCGCAGGACCGTCCGAAGTTGCCTCAGAATGCGCCCGAAAAGGGCAGGAGGCGATCGGCGGTACCCCGCTCATCATCGATGAGACCGTGCTCCCAGATTCCGGTCCTCCCGTCCCCACCAACGACAGTCGATACCGTGCGGTGGTCGTCAGCTGGGCGCGGTGTATGGCCGAGTCAGGATTCAGGTACAACACTCCCCTGGACGCGATCGGAGACCTGCAATGGCGGCGCCCGCCCGCGCCTGACGGTTCCACGACACCCGCCTCACCGACTGAGATCACAGTCGCGTCCACGGACGTCGACTGCAAGATCAAAACAAATCTGGTCGGTATCGCCGTGGCTGTGCAGTCGGCATACGACAACAGATATATCGAATCCCATGCGGCCCAGCTCGTTGAGTTCAAGAACAGAATCCTCGGCCACATACGATCCGCCGGAAAGTAAAGCCAGTACAGTTGCCGGGCGTTCCAGCCTGGTAGTGCGCTGAATAATCACCAGAAGAAACCGGCTCTCCGGATGCCTGGAACGGGCACTATTCCAGATTGGCACAGCCCGGTGGTCGGTCACCAGCCAGCCGCTGGACGGGGGTGCCGGCGTCCGCCGCCGTCCATGCAGCCGCGCAGGCCGACCGAAGAGCATCCAGGCCATCATCCCGCGGCAGGGCATCGACCAGCGGGCCACCGACTGGCGGCGCACCGACAGCGGCCCCACACACGCCGATTGCCCGGGGTGCTGGCCTGGCCCTGCGCCAGGTCAGCGTCGCATCACGCACCTGCGCCACCCAGCCGCCGCACGCCGCCACCACATCGCCGGACCGTGGCTCACCTCCCACCTGCGCTCCGCTCACCTTCACGACGACGCCCGGATGACACGCCAGCAGGCCACGCAGATCGGCCGCGAGATACGTCGGCCGGTGGCGTGCCTCGGCCCGCAGGAGTTCGCCCGGTGCGGCCACTCCGGTGAGCACCAACAGGGACGGCGTGCCCGACCGGACAGCCGACTCGATGTCGGTGTCGAGACGGTCGCCCACAATCAGCGGAAGCCGCGCCCCGCTCCGGCGGACCGATTCCTCGTGCATCGCATGCTCAGGCTTGCCAGTGACCATTGGCTCACATCCGGTTGCCATACGCAACATCGCAACCAGTGAACCGTTGCCGGGCATCAACCCACGTTCGCTCGGCACCGTGGCATCAACGTTGGTCGCGACCCAGAACGCGCCCGCCCGGATCGCGAGCGCCGCCTCAGCGAGCCTGGCGTAGTCAAGATCTGGATCGAAACCCTGCACAACGGCGGCGGGCTGCTCCCCCACGGTCGCGACCGGCTGTAGGCCCACCTCGGTCACCGCCTGGCGAAGGCCCTCGCCACCGACGACCAGGACCGCGGCGCGTGCGGGCAGCCGTTCGGCCAGCACCCGCGCGGCCGCCTGCGCCGACGTGACGACATCGGGCACCGCTGCGGGCACCCCGAATGCCACCAGCCGACGCACGACATCCGCCGGTGGGCGCAGGGCGTTATTGGTGACGTACACCACACGCATGCCCCGGCCGCGGACAGATGCGATCACATCCGCCGCATGGGGCACGGCCTCAGCGCCGCGATACACCACGCCATCAAGATCCATCAATGCGACGTCATGCGCGTCGGCAAGTAGGGAGGACGACGCCGACAGCGGACGCGGCGAGCCGGTCAGCCGGGCGTGAAAATGAACGTGTGGACTGTCCGTCATAACCGGCTCATCAACGCTGGTTGAGAGCGGCTCGGGCATTGCGCAGAGCCCGGTCGTAGTGTCGCAGGTCCGGGCGCATCGCCGCGGCCAGCGCCAGATGCTCCACGGCGGCACGCAGGTCACCCGTTCTACGAGCCGCCATCCCAAGCCCGAACTGCGCATAGTCGTCCGCCGGGTCGTTTTCGACTATCCAGGCGAAACTCTCCCGGGCGGCGCCGTACTGACCGGCGTCGAACTGCGCCCGCGCCAACGCCTCCCGCACGCTGCGGGAACCCGGCTCGGCTGCGACCGCATGGGCCAGCAGCTGGACCGCGGCGTTCGCGTTGCCCCGGTCGAGCAGGGCGACACCCCGGGTGTACCAGTCGTAGACCTCACCGCCGGGAGCGCCTCCAACAGGACCACGGTTACCCCCAGCTCCGTCGTACCCGCCGGACATCGGCGCCTCCCTAACCTCTAGCCCAGCGACCGCGCGACAGAAAAACGATCGCGCGGCCGCTGGCCGGTTGGTTACCTCTGCCTGCCTACGTCACTGCCTGCGTCTCTGCCGCGTCGCTAGCCGGTGATGCCCACGCTCAGAGCCTCATCGCCACCGATGCGCACGCCGGCCAACACCGATGGCGGCCGGACGCATTTTCGCAAGGTTCGCATCCCAGTGTCGCTGGAAACCGGGCAGCGCTCCCACCGATCGCACCGATCGCTGTAGTTCTGTACGGCCTGTTACCGGTATGAAGGCTCGCGGGCTCAGCTAACGGCAAGCCTCCGCCATGGTTCGCACGGCTGGGGCGGCCCGCAGGGGAGGCAGCCCATACGATCGCGGCATGGCTGCTCCCGACCCGGCCCTGCCCACACCCGGTGGACTGGTGTTCGCGCCGTTTCGTGCCCTGCGGTACGTGGCCGATGACGGGCCGGATCTCGCGAGACGGACTGCCCCACCCTACGACGTGATCGACACGGCGGGCGTCACCGCGCTGGAAGCCGCGCATCCGCACAATGTCGTCCGTCTCACCCTTCCGCGCGACACCGACGAGAGCTCTCCCGACAGCCGTTACGACCGCGCCGGACGGACCCTGCGTGCATGGATCGCCGTCGGTGTCCTGCACCGCGACGACGCTCCCGCGCTCTACGTGTATGAGGAGATCCACGACGGCCACATCCAGCGGGGCCTGGTCGGCGCGGTGGCCCTCGTGGACCCGGACGCGGGGATCATCCTGCCGCATGAGAACACGATGGCCGGCCCGGTCGCCGACCGGCTCGCCCTGACCGTGGCCACTGGGGCGAATCTCGAACCGATCTTCCTGCTGTACCCCGGCGGCGGGCTCACCAGCCAGATCGTTGCAGCGACAGCCGCAACCCAACCGCTGCTGACCACCATGACCGATGACGGCGTGTCACACCGCATCTGGGCCCTTACCGATTCAGGCGATCTCGCACGAATCGCTGACGATCTCTATGGACGGCATGCGGTGATCGCCGACGGACATCACCGATACGCCACCTACCGTCGTTACCAGGCAGACCGTCACGCTGCCGGGGCCGGCGCCGGCCCGTGGGATTTCGGCCTGGCCTTCCTCGTCGACGCGCAGGTGTCGGGGCCCGCGGTCCACGCCATCCACCGGGTCGTGGCAGGACTCGACGTGGCCGAGGCCGCGCGCCGGGCCGCATCGGCCTTCTCGGTGACGCAGCTGGACGCCGCGCCGGATCCAAGCGGGATGGCCCTGCTCAACGAGCTGGCGGAAGCCGGCAAGGGCGGCCACGCGTTTATGATCACTGATGGCCGCGCGGCGTTCCTCCTGAGCGAACCGGATCCAGCCCTGCTCGCCGAGGCGCTGCCGGCGGACCGCTCCACGGCCTTCCGCAAGCTGGATGTCACCGTCGCGCACCTCGCGCTGATCGTGAAGGTCTGGGGCCTGCCGGACACCGAGGAAACGATCCGTTACCGTCACGACGCGGCCAGCGCGATCGCCGCCGCGGCGCAGGCCGGCGGGACCGCGCTGCTGCTCAACCCGACGCCCACAGCGGATGTCGCCGCGGTCGCCGCCGCGGGTGAGCGCATGCCACGCAAGTCGACGCTGTTCACGCCCAAGCCGCGAAGCGGCCTGTTGATCCGTCTCCTGGACAACCAGTAGGCCCTCTCCCACCCATGCGGACCCCCACGCGGACAAGCCCGCGGGTCGCGGGACCAGCAGATCAGCTGTCCGCCAGCATGGCGGCCCGCTCCGCGGCGTCGGTCTCCTCCTCATCGACGGTTGCCGCGGACGCGAACCAGCGCGCCGCATCAGCCGGCCGACCCGCAGCCAGCAACGCCTCGGCATAGGCGTACCACAGCCTCGGCGTCCACGGTTCCACGCTGGCCACAGCCGCCTCATCCTGCAGTAGCAGCACCGCGGCCGCCGGCTCGCCCAGATCGCGCCGTGCGCCGGACAGGACGATCAGGAGTTCGACCCGGCTCGCCTCGTCGAGTTCGGCCGCACCCGGGTCCCGGGCGAGCAACAACGCCCGCTCGGGACGCCCGAGCCCACGCTCGGCGTCCGCCATCAGCGCGAGATGCCGAGGGGAACCGTCGAGCCGGCGGGCCGCGCGCAGTTCGGCAAGCGCCGTGGTGAACTCCCCCGCATGGTACGCCGCGAGGCCAACCGCTTCGCGGACGACCGCGATACGGGACGCAAGCGCTGACGCCGCACGAGCGTGCGCAAGCGCGAGCGCGGGGTCCTCGTCAAGATAGATGCCGGCGGCCACAAGATGACGGGCGACCGGTTCGGCGAGCGAGGCGCCGAGTCCGCGCAGCTCCCGGGTCACCTCGAAGTCCAGCAGCTCCGCGCGGGCCTCATCGGGCAGCGTCGGCGCGGATGGCCGACCTGGGCGCTGTTCCGGTCCGCGTTCCTGCCGGCTGGCGTTCGCCGAACGGCCCGCGGATGTTGATGATTCCGCGGGCGTTGCGGTACGCCCGCGGGCCGGAGCGGGCCTGCCGCGACCTGAGCCAGCGGCCCCGGGCCGCGAACCTGTCGGCCTGCCGCCACGTGCGGCCGGTGGCCGGGAATCCCGCCCACTCGGCGCAGGGCTGGCCGGCCGTGGCTGGCTCGGACGCGGCTCGCCCGATCGTGGTTGGTTCGGCCCCGGCGCCGGCCGTTGTGAGGCACGACCGGTGGTGTTCCGGTCCGCGCCGCGTTCGTCCCGAGCCCGAGCATCGCGACCCCGTTCGTCACGAGGGTAAACAGACCGGTGGGGTGCGGCATCCGGCGCGGGCCGCCGGTCGGCATCCCGCCCACGACGCCGATCCGCCGACCGATCCTCGGCAGCACGACCGTGGGACGGGCTGGGGGACGTTCTGCCGTCACGCTCGCCACCAGTGGATGGCGGGGTGACCCCGGGCTGCGTCCGCCGCGGGCCACCGCCAGCCTTATCACGATCATTACCGGTGCTACGGAAGCGGTCGGCGGCACGAGGCCTGTCGGCGCCAGGCCGGCCCGCAAGACGATTATCAGTACCACGGCCGCGGGGGGCCTCGTTCCGGGACACCCGCGAGCCCTGCTCGGAGCGGTCACCCTTGGCCGAGAAAAACGTCCGCTGATCCGTTGATCCACTCCCGCGCTTCCCTGGGCCCGAGGCGGGCGAACCCGATGGGCGGGCCGAACGCGCCACGCTCTGCCCACGTTCATCGCGTCCTCGCTCGTTGCTACGTCCCTGGCCACGTTCCGGGCTGCCGGTGTGACCGCTGCCGCCGCGCGGAACAGACGCCTCACGGGCTGGCGGGCCCGCTGGCCGCCGCCCGGATCCACGGCCGTCGGCTTCCGGCCCCTGCGACCCCGGCCTTTCAGGTCTCGCCCGATCCGATCTCGGCCGCTCAACCGGCCGGCCGCCACTTTGTCGCTGACCTGTCCTGTCCGGACCGCGATCCTCACCGGAACGCCGGCCGTCGCCGCGCGCAGCCGCGGGTCGAGGCGACCGGCGAGCGCCATCGTCATGATGCGCGCCGGCAGCTGCTCGTCGCGCGGGCCGGCCAGTCGTGTCACGGTTGCCGCCTGCTGGCGGCTGATCCCCATAGCGACCCTGCTGACGCTGGCGGCCAGCGCGGGCGTCGCGAGCCGCCCGCCAGCGCTGTTGCGCCTGTCCATCGCTCGCGGTCCGAGATCTGCCACGCCCGGCAGCGGTCGGGCGACGAGCCGCTGTGCTCGTCGTCGAGGTCCGGTTCTTCTTCGGGGAAGTGGCCTCGGCCGCGTTTGCTGGCTGGCGGCGGCCTGGGCGGACGGCTTCGCCGTTGTTCTTCTCCACGCTGTTCTCTCCCTCGGCCGGTGCCATCCATGCCCGCGTCGGTGCCGGCTTCATGACAAAAAGGGAGGGGTTATCCAACATGGATAACCCCT
>NZ_CAKJTM010000051.1:0-14108 GCF_917627345.1 Protofrankia sp. CiP3
GCCCTCTAGGCCGACGGAGCACTGGGGCGGGTGGTATGACTGCGTCATGCCACTGATCGATCTGGTCGCGGACCGACTCAGTCTCGAATCGTACCGTCCGGCGAAGGTAGTCCTTTCCCGCCTCAGGGCGGGCGCTGTGATTGCTGAGCATGTTGACCTAAACCAGTCCTCGCAAATCCCCAACAAGATCCATTTGCCAATTGTTACCTCACCCCAGGTGGCCTTCACTGTCGAGGAAAGTCGGTATCATCTAGAGCCGGGCCGGGCGTACGAGATTAACAACTTGCGTCGGCACGCCGTCTACAACTGTGGTGATGTCGACCGCATCCATCTGATCATCGAGGTATACCCATACACTCCGCCGAGGCAGCATCGCCGCTGATGACGATGGAGCCGAAGCTCGCACTCGACATTGATGTTTTCCTGGTTGGCCGGACGCTGCTCCTCCATCGTCGCGGTGGCCCCGTCATACGTTTCCGGGCGACGCCATCTGCGCTGTCCGCAGTAGCTCTCCTGGCCAGCCCTCCAACAAACACGTCGTCGTTGGAAGCCGGTAGCCCCCAACGGGTCCATGAGACCATTGCCGCCGCGCTGAACCGGGCAGGTTTCCTGGCGCCAACGCCTTTCGGCGAGCCAGGCCCCAACTTGAGCCGGGATGTCGGACACGGGCCTCCTCGGCTCAAGCGGGCACGGATCAATCGGCTTCACGATGAGTGGGAGCAAGAACCAGAATCCAACGAAACTGTCCTGTTCCTGATGGAGAGCTGGGCCGATCTGGTCCTGTTCCATCCCCCCGGCGTTCCGACCGCTCGGTCGTGGGCTGTCTGCCGACTCCGCGGAGGCACAGTCCAGGTGTCTGCCCCGCTTGGCGGACCTGAGCAAGCGATGTGTCGGGCCTGCCTGCGGGGACGCGTGATCGGCCACGACGACGTTCTGCGAGCCCTTTGGCCGAGTCTGTCCAACGGCTCCTGCACGAGGCTCACTATCGGTGCGCCACCGTCGCGAGCCGCGATCGAGCTGGCACGATCCGCTTTACGAGCGATCGTCTCCGACGGCCACCCGGGAATCCTGCAGGCGAGCGAGGTCGAGGCCGCTAACACTCTGCATCCTGTCCTGGCGTACGCCGACTGCGGGCATGGACGGCCTCCTCACCGCGTTTCGAGACAATCGGGCGAACCCGCTGCCTCCAAGCTGAACCCGCCGACAGGGTTGGCCCGTGCATGGGAAAAGCTGAAGCCTCTGCTCGGCTCGGTCACCGGTCTGGTCGAGCCTCCGAGGTTGGTCAAGGAGTGCGACGCACCCATTCCCGTGGCCACAGCGCGCTACGCCGATGCCAGCGGTGAGGGCTCAACCGTCGAGGTCGCACCGGACGGGGCGATCACCTACGGCGTGAACCCCTGCCGGGACGCCTTCGGCAGTGGGCTGACAGCGCTGCAGGCCGTTGCCCGGGCCGCTCTCGAAGGGCTGGAGCGATACTGCACGTTCCGGCAGCCGCAGGATCCGATCTTGTCTCGCAGACAGGCCCTTCCGATGCGGGCTCACCTGTGCTCTGCACGAAGAGTCGTGGTCTTGGCGGGCGAGGACCTGCAGTGCTGCGCGGAGGAGGAGTGGGTCCTCTGCTCCGTATCTGACGGGACATCAATGATGGCCGTGCCCGCTGGGCGTTGCTACCATCGGCACCGTCGGCCGACACTCGGCGGCGCCACGGGGATGGCAGTGGGCGAGACGCGCGAGGATGCCCTTGTCGCGGGATTTCTGGAATATGTCGAGCGAGAAGCTGTCAATGCGTGGTGGCGCGAGGCCCGAGTGGGCACGAGGATTCCCCTCGACCGGGTCGAGGATGAGATCGTAGAGATCATGACCTCCTACCACAGACGCGCTCGCGACCGTTCGCTGTTCGCACTTCGGGTACCGTCGCCCTTGCCGGATGTCCATGTCGTCGTCGCTGTGTCCAGCCTGGCCGAGCTCGGATTTCCTCTACTGGGCATGGGTGCCGGCTTGAGCCTGACAGATGCCACGGTCAAGGCGCTCCGGGAAGTGGCCCAGGCGTTCGCGTTCCAGAGGGCCGAACAACGAAAGTGGGCTGCTGTTCCTAACGGAGCCGTGCAATGGCTTTCGGCCCAGGCCGGTACGCCCGAACTCGAATGGGACGAGTGGATGCCTGCGAGCATACAGGGAACGGACGGTCTGATCCGCCTCGGGGAGATGGCGTGCAATGCGGGTCGGCTCCCTCTAGTTTTCGACTACAGGCGACCGGAGGTGCCGTTCGCGTGCGTGCGGGTACTGGTAACGCCAGGTCCCGGCGATGACCTCACTTACCTGACTACCCCGTCTGGATGGGGGGACCTGCCCTGGTAAAGGAACCAGAGATCTTCGTCGTCGGGTCGGCTCGCGCCGGCACGAGCACTCTGCGCAGTTACCTCGCCGAACAGCCGCAGCTGTTCGTGCCCTCCATCCTGGAGCCCCGCTATCACGTCAGGGATGCCCTGGAAACGCTCCACGGACCGGCCGACCCCGAGCTGCTGGATCGCATTGTTATGTCCCACGACGGCTACCTCACCCTGTACCGGGCCTGCACGCCGGAGCAGCGTGGCGTCGAGGTGACACCGGCCTATCTGTCGTCGTCGAGCGCAGCGGAGTCGATCCACCGGAGCGCACCCGACGCGAAGATCATCGCTGTTCTTCGGCATCCCGTCGAGCGCGCCTTCTCAAGCTTCCGGCTTGAACGGATGGACGAGACGGAACCGGAGGCCGATTTCGGTCGCGTACTTGCTCTGGAGGAGCGGCGGCGGGCAGCAGGGTGGAGCTACGTATGGCGCTATCGGGAACGCGGCCTCTACGGCCAGCACCTAATGCGGTACTCTCAACTCTTCCGGCCTGAACAGATGCTGATCCTCCTGTACGAGGACTGGGAACGCGACCACGGCCGGCGTCTGCTGGCGACTGTCTTCGAATTCCTTGGCCTGGAGCCGATGGAGTTGGCTGTGCCCACGCGTGTAGAAAACGCCGCGTCCCTATTGCAGTTCAAGGCTCGCGGCCTTATCGCACCGGAACTTGATCTTACGAACGCCTTGGAACTCCGCGACTCATACCAAGCAGACTTCGAAATCTTGGAGGGCCTGATTTGTCGGGACCTGACGCCGTGGCGTGAATGGAAACCGGCGCGCGGATCTCTTACGCCATCTAGGGCGGGTTCAAACGGTCGGAGCGACACTCCGATAGGATGATCTCGGTAGCGTCGACAGACTGGACGGTAGATGGCCCCGCACGAGCTGTTGAAGATCGATGATCGGGAGACTATCTACCGGTTCGTCGGCCACTGGAATCGGAACGCGGAGCCGTTTGACTGGAATGCTACGGCAGACGAGATCATAGCCGAGGTGGAGCACCTTCACCGGGATTTCAAGGCCCTGCTTGCCAATAATTCCGGATAAAGTCCCTTTCCGGTAACTTCCTTGATCGGCGACTGGTTTCCCGTGGTATCGCGGGACCGCCCCGTCGGCCACCGCGGTACCGAACCTCAGTGGCGCACGCGCGCCCAGCCGACACCGATACCGGGATTTTCCCCTTTTGCATTGAAATGACCGGCGTATTCTACACCACGCGTGACTCGTCTTCGATCGCCGACAGCTTGATCAACATCGAAACCAGAGATCGATGACATTCGAAAGAATGGGGGCGGAAAAAGAATTAAGATCTTCTCATTGCACGGCACTACTAATCCGAAATTGGGTTACTGGACCGAAGGCAATCGCAATATCGCAGGTCAGGGCACGTGCTAAAGTCCAGTAGCCTAGATTCCCTTTAGTAGGTTTGATGATCTCAGAATTCGCGGCACGGCGTCTTCAGAGTGCTATACGTCAAATCTTTGGGGGACACTCGACGTGGCAGAGACGCAGCCCGTTAACCAGCGTGTGTTGAACGGCACGAGTAACCATCAGTCGAAATTCGTTGGCGGTCTCGCCCTCAAGGACCGGCGAGGTCGTATAGTAGGAATTATAGAGTGCTGCCAGATCTAGTAGATAGCGGACGAGAATGGCCGGACTATCGTCGCCCGCTGCTCTTGTAATCTTATTCGGCAGCTCCTGCAACTTGAGAATAAGCTGCGCCTCCTGGTCGCTGACCTCGAAATGCGTCAGGTCAACCAGGCTCGGCACGGGCTTGCCCCACTTCCGTAGAATTGCCCGTGCGCGGCATGCGGTGTAGACAACATACGGTCCCCCTGACTTCTCAAAGGCCGTCAGAGTCGGAGAAAGATCTCCGCGAGCCATGGCGACAGTCGTCTTCATGTCCTGCTTGAGGTCGTTGAAGACGAGCGAGCCGACCGCCAATTGCTGGGCGGCGACGGAGAGTTCCTCCTCCGTCATCGTGCCGCGCTCCGCAGACCTCTTCCAAAAGTGCTCGAACGACATCTTTAGTAGATCGTTCACCCCCGCGACGCTGTCTCTGCTTGAGAGCTTCCGGCCGGTCTTCTCATCGACGTAGAAGCCGAAGTAGATGTGTCTGAGGTCCAGTTCGTCACGGCTTGCGATACCCAGGACCTCGGCAGCCTGAAAGAGCCGCGCAAAATGGACACGCTGCTCTTGGCCAACGACATAGTAGATGCCGGACGGGTCGAAAATGTCACGGCGGATCTTGATCGCTCCGACGTCGCGTGTCGCGTAGATGCTCCGGCCATCCGACCTACGGACGACGAACCGCTCGTTTCCTGGAAGAGGGACGACGATAGCTCCGAAATCCTTGCGTGCGAACTCCACGGTCCGGTCGCGCACGGCGGAGGTGATCTCGCCGGCAGACACGGCCTGCTCGATCCTAGCTATCTCCTTGCGCAGGCGACTCTCTGTGAACTCGAATGCGCTGCCGTCGCGCAGAGCGGTCTCGATCACCTCGTTACCGGCCTGGAAGTAAAAGCTTTCACCGATCGTGAAGTCGATGTGGATGTCGAGTGCTTCATAGAAAGAACGGAAATCTGCAAGGCTCCAGTCCACCATCTTGGACCAGAGTTCCACTTCCTCTGGGTCTCCGCCCTCCAGTTTTGCAAAGCGGGCATCCGACGCCTCCGCGTAACCCTTAAAGGCAGACTCAATCGCCTCCTTGCTGTCCAGGCCCGGAAAATAGCGCTGAAGCACGGCGGCGTCCGATTCACTGGCGCCACCCAGCCCTTCGCCGGAGGCAACCACCCTCTCCAGTGCGCGGCGGATTGCGTAGATCTCAAGCAGGCGATCGTTCTTGGTCATGGTCACGGGGAACATATCGCTGAAACGGCGATATCCCTCAAGCATAAAACCGAATCCGCCGAAGTCATTGATGTGGTTCAACCGGTATACGAGCGCCCCGCATGCTTGGTGCAGGTTGCCGAGCACGTGCCCAATGATAGTTGACCGGACATGTCCGGCGTGAAGTTTCTTCGCGACGTTCGGCGACGAGTATTCGACGATGAGGGTCTGCCCGGCAGCACTGTCGTTCTCGCCAAATCTATCGCCAAGACTGTTGATTCCCTGAACGGCCTGTGCCAGCCAGTCATCGGAAAGTGTGAGATTAATGTAGATGCCTTTGGCGGTGGCCTCGGAAATTACTTTCTTGAACTCCTCGACCTGTAGGGCCTCGATGGCCCGTGGAATGTAGATCTTAACGAACTCCTTCGCACCCGCCTCTTTGAGGAGCGTCGGCATCTTAACCGTCACATCGGCACCGAACTTCTCTCGGGAGATCAAGTCGATCTCTGCCGTGAGATCGGAACGCGCAAACTTCTCCTGCAATGCTTGCGTGACGATCGCGCTTAGCCTTACCAACGGATAGTCGCGTGACGAAGGAAAGGTCGCGAGACGAGACTCACGAACCTGGTCGCGGAGATCTTCGATATCACGCCTACGCGCGAAGGTCACCTGAGCAAGCATATTCACAGCCTAGAGTTTATCAGGGCAGTGCGGATTGGCTGGTGGAGGCGGTGTTTGCCCAGTCCTCATATTGGATGTTGGGCTTCGCGCGGACGATTTCGTGGCGGTTCGTCGGCACGCTGACGCGGGCTGATCAGGGCCGTCCCCGGTCGGCGCACCGGTCCGCCGACGCCCCGTCTGACTCGGATGGCAACGACGAGTGCGGCGAGTGGGCCAGCACGCGGCCGACGAAGCCCTCAGCAGAGCCGGTCAGGCCGCAAGGCCGGGAAGGAATCCCCTGATCGTTTCGAGACCCTCTCGGACGTCCACACCCCTCCGCGCCCCCGAGCCGGCAATCGGCACAGTGGGGCCGTGCCGATCCCCACCGCCCAGTACGAGCCCTGGATGCGCCGCGCGCTGGAAATGGGGGCGAAGGGCCTCCCCAACCCCGATGCCGACGACGCACCGGTCGGCGCGGTTATCTACGGACCGGACGAAGCCGAGATCCTAGCGCTCCGCCAAGCAGCCCAGGCACTCGGCATGTGGCGACTGACCGGCTGCACCCTCGTGACCACTCTCGAACCAGGCACCATGTCCGTCGGAGCGATCTTCCTCGCCTACGTACCACGCCTCGTTGTAGTCACCTGGGACAGGTATGACGGCGCAGTCTGCTCCCTGTGGGACGTTGTGCGCAACCCGCGCCTTCAATCACTTCGTCGAAGTCATTCCCGAAGCACTCAAAGTTGAATGCGACGCTCTGCTCGACGCCTACCTTGACGCGCCCAGCAACCTCACCAGCGACTGATCATTTCGCAGTCTGCACAGGCCGTTGCTTGTGGGGCCGCGCTGATCGGTCATCGGACTGACCGGCGACGGGAACTGCCGGACGCGCATCAAACAGACGGGCGAAAGCCAAGCGTCGCAGCAGCCGTCACAGGCAAGGGGACTTCGATCTGGCTGAGTCAGGAGTCGAACTCCCCGTCCCGGACGCCCGCGACGAACGCTCTCCACTCGGCCGCTGTGAAGACGAGGATGGGGCCGCCTCGGTCCTTGGAGTCCCGGATCGCGCGTCCCTCCTCCGGCAGCGTGGCAACCTCGACACACTCGCCGCTGCCGTTGGTGTAGCTGGACAGTTGCCAGGACAGGCTGTCCCGGTCGAATTCGATCTTGCTGGTCATGAGTGCTCCCTCGACAAGCTCGTGATCATCTCGGCGGAGGCGCTGGGGTTGAGCGCGAGGGCTCGGAGATGGTCGAGCTTGTCTCTATACTGCCGCACCTCGTCGGGCTTCTCAACATACAAGCTGCCCGTCAAGACCTCCAGGTAGACGACTTCTGGATCTTCGTCGTCGGGGAAGCGCAGATGGGTGAAGGTGGTTCCGAGTGCGGCGTGCCCGCCGATGTCGAACGGTAGTACCTGGATCGTGATGTTCGGCTTGGCTCCGACGTCGACCAGATGTCGGAGCTGGGCGTTCAGCACGTTGCGTCCACCGATCGGCCGGCGGAGCGCGGCCTCGTCCAGCACGACCCACAGCCGCGGTGGCTCCGGCCGGCTGAGATGTTCTTGACGGCTCGTCCGCAGTAACACGCGGCGGCGCACCTCTTCGTCCGGAAGCTCCGGCCACGTCGAACGAATCACGGCTGTGGCGTACTCCGGTGTCTGGAGCAATCCAGCCACGATGGACGTCTGGTAGGTATTGATCGACGATGCGTCGGCTTCGAGTCCGATGTAGACCTCCATCCAGCGCGGGACGACGTCACCGAAGCTGCGCCACCAGCCCTGCCGACGTGTCTCCTTGGCGAGAGTGATGATCGCCTCCCGCTGATCGGTACCGTCCACGCCATAGAGCGTCAGGAGATCGGCGACGTCGACGGTCCGCACGGCGACCCGCCCGTTCTCGATACGACTGATCTTGGCGTCGGACGCGCGGATGGCCCTGCCTGCCTCCTCGGCAGTCAGGCCGGCTGCTTCCCGCAGCCTGCGCAGCTCTACCCCGAGTCGACGGCTGCGCACCGTTGGCCCTGCTGACGACTTCGCCACGCTTCCTCCGCCGCTGGACGTCCGTACTTGATCGCAGTTTGCCCTTGGCCGTTGGC
Organism: Protofrankia sp. CiP3; assembly: GCF_917627345.1. Classification (NCBI taxonomy): domain Bacteria; kingdom Bacillati; phylum Actinomycetota; class Actinomycetes; order Frankiales; family Frankiaceae; genus Protofrankia; species Protofrankia sp. CiP3. The sequence continues at coordinate 7,971 of NZ_CAKJTM010000051.1, forward strand.
GGCCTGTTGACCTCTGCATCCATGATAAGTGGGGTTGTATGTGTACTTGCATTTAAAGGTGCAGGGGTCCATCATCACGCTTCGAGGGCGCTCCGGTGCAGGCGGGGCCGGTCACCGGCCCGGGGTTCGTCGCACCGGGGCGTCCTCCTCGCAGTCCGCTGTCCCTGTCGGACGACCGCCGCAAGGCAAGGCCCGGCGGGGACAGTGCCAAGCCAGCGACGATGGGCGGTGATGATCTTGTGTGCCATGTTGGCCGGATACCAGCCGGACACGACCAGGGGCTCGGTATGACTGCGACCGACCGGTCGCCGATGGTCCGGGTGGCCGTGGCGCGCTTCCCGCCGACCGCCGCCGCCATTCCCGAGGTGCGCATGAGCACGGTCCGCACGCTCACGGAATGGTCGGTGAACGCGGATGCCGTGAGCAGCGCTGAAATCGTCGTCTGTGAACTGGCCTCGAATGCCGCGAAGGCAAGCCGCCCGCAAGACGTCGTGGCCATGCGGCTGACCGCCACCATCGGAAACGTCCTCATAGAAGTGTGGGACGGCAATGCTGCTGGTCCCCAGATCACGAACCCGGACGTGTTCAGCGAGGACGGGCGTGGCCTGCTTATGGTCGACGCGCTGTGCACCCAATGGTCATGGTATTGGGTTAAATCGGGCGGAAAGGTCGTCTGGGGGCGGATCCCCGGCGGGTTGCGGTCGCAGCCGCGGACGACGGACGCAGGTGCGGTGCTGCCGGCACGGACCCCGCTGGCGGGGCCGGAGCCGGTGGAGCCGGTCGTCTACCGCACCGATCCGGGGACCTTGCGGCGGGTCGCTGACGCGCTGCGCGACCTCGATGACTGGCGTCGGCCATCCCTGTCCCGCCGGTGCGAGAGACCGGGAGGCGACCGGTTCCCGTCGCAGCCAGGCCCGACCTGAAACCGTGCGCCGATGACGACCAGCCGCTCTGCCGTGCCCGAACACCTGCGCCCCGTGGTGCTGCTGGCCAGGATGCTCGACCTGGCACCGGCCGACCAGGTGATGCGCGTGCTCGGCCAGTTCATCCCCCCGATCGATCCGGCCTCCCGCAGATGGGCCGCGCTGTGCACCGCCCTCTGTGGGGCACCTTCTCCAGCGTCGCTACGACCGTTTGACCCCGCCCGGCTTCGCCCGCACCAGATGAAGTGGCGCCCACGGGTGGGTGGCCCGCACAGCCGGACCACCGCACATCCTGACCGATCCTGAGATCATCTCGATGTTCGACGAGGCCGTTGCGTTCTGGCGCGACTGGCTCAGGGCGACCGGCCACAGGGACGTGGTGTCGCGGGGCTGGGGCGGGTAGATCGCGATCTACCCGCCCCAGCCCCGCTTCTTGACCCACGCCCCGTGCCGGGCGTGTCGGCGTTGACGTCGACATTGATTGTTTGTCCGTGGGACCTGTACCGGTGGCCGGGTGCGGGCCGGCTGGCTGGCCTCCCGCGGACCCGGGTCGACAGAGGTCACAGGTACGGGCCCGATACTTCACGACCAGCGGCAGTCGCCAAGCGACCAGCGGCAGTCGCCGACGAGCCCGCCGGCCGGCGGGCAAGACCGACAGGCAAGATCCAGAATTTCAGTCCGGCTCAGCGCGTCGCCTACCGGACAGGCATGGGGGAGGAAGAACCATCGACACACGCGCGACACCGCCGGAGACTTGCGCGAGGAGGGGGCTGACGCCTGGAGTCGCGCATGGATGTCGATCGGCGCAGACTCATCGCGACCGCCGGTCTCACCGCGGTTACGGGACTCACCATGCCTGGTGAGCGGATGGGCATCCGCCTGGACAGCAGAACCGGGGATCTGGCCAGGCTTACCGGCGCCCTGCAGGCGCTGGTGGACGGATACGGCTCCACCCCGCCGGCTCAGACAGCGCTGCGGGCATGGAACCTCAGCCGTCACGTCGGGGTATCGGCCCGCTGGGACGAGTCACCCGCCGCGGGGCGCGACTGGCAGGCCCTGCATGCCCGCATCCTCGTCCTGGAGGGCAATGCGCTCATCGACAGCGGTGATGCCGGCTGCGGCGTCCGGGTACTGAGCCACGCGGAATCGGTTGCCGAACGCATCGGGGACTGGCCGACGATCGCCCACGCCCATGCCGTCCTGGCGATGGCGGCACGAGGGCAGGGGCGGTGGCTCGATGCCCTGCGGCTGGCCCAGACGGGGCAGCGGTACGCCGGTGGCGCACCCGTAGCGGTCATGCTGGCGATCGCCCAGGCATCGGCGATGGCGCACCTGGGCGACACGGTCGGCGTGGTTGCCGCGATCGGCTGGGCACAGAAGCGCATGGACCGGCTGCCCCCCGCCGCACACGGCACCACCGCCGCCTACTCCCTCGACAGCTACCATCCCGCGCTGTTCGCGACGATGGCCGCCAGCGCCCTCGTACTGGCCCGGCAGACCTATGCCGCCGCGCCCTTCCTCTCCGAAGCCCGCGAGCGCCTCAACGACGCCGACAGCCCCGGCGCGGGTGGACTGACCACACTGCTCGACATCGTCGCCGCGGATTCCGCGCTCAACCGGCTCCGCCCTGACATCGACGAAGCCGAACAGCACATCACCAGCGCTGTTGCCGCCTCCGCCGGTAGGCCGGCCGCATGGCTGAACGCGGAGGTGGCGCAGCTGGCGCGGCAGGCGGCCTGCCACGGCGCCGACTGGTCCGATCTCGTCGAGCTCACGTCCGCGTGGGAAACATCGAAGGAGCGAGAGCGGCCGGCGACAGAAGCATAGATCAAGAATCGGGGACGGCGGAACAGGATGAGACAGAACAGGACAAAACTGGACTGACTGGGATGGGAGAGGCCATGTGGCCGAAGCGGCCGCTCGGCGTGGGGCCGGGCGGGGCGGGGAAAGTTCCCGCTCGGCCGGAGCCACTGGATCTCACCACCCGAGCACCACTTCCCCGGCCAGCCCCGCCCATCGGGTAGTAAAGACCCTGTGCGAACCCCGGCCCCAGCTCTCGACAGCGACGCCATGAACGCAGCCCGTCAGCGACAGCGAGCACTGACCAAACCGCCGGGCGCGCTCGGGCGCCTTGAGGAGGTCTCGGTCTGGCTTGCCGGCGCGCAGGGGACATGCCCGCCACGGCCGTTCCAGCGCGTCCGGGCCATCGTCATCGCCGGTGACCATGGCGTCGCCCGGTCGGGTGTTTCCGCGTTCCCCCCGGAAGTCACCGCTCAGATGGTGGCGAACTTCGCCACCGGTGGCGCCGCCGTGAACGTCCTGGCCCGCACGGTCGGTGCCTCCGTGCGCGTGGTGGACGTCAGTGTGGACACCGACGAGCCGAGCGGGCCGGGCGGAGTGGACGGGACCGCTCCGGCCGGGCGTTACCGGATCCGCCGCGGCAGCGGGCGGATCGACATCGAGGACGCCCTGACCGCGGACGAGGTCTCGCGCGCGCTCGACATCGGCCGCACGATCGTCGACGAGGAGGTGGATGCCGGCGCTGACCTGCTCGTCCCGGGCGAAATGGGCATCGGGAACACCACTGCCTCCGCGGCGATCGTCGCCACCCTGCTCGACCGTGAACCGATCGACGTGGTCGGGCGCGGGACCGGTATCGACGATGCCCGGTGGATGGTCAAAACAGCCGCGATCCGGGACGCGATGCGCCGCGGCCGGCCGTTCGCCGCCGACCCGCCGGCCCTGCTTCGGGTGATCGGCGGCGCGGACCTCGCCGTGCTTGTCGGTCTGTTGGCCCAGGCCGCCGTCCGCCGCACCCCGGTGGTGCTCGACGGTGTCGTCATCTGCGCCGCCGCGCTGGTCGCCGAAGCCCACGCGCCAGGGTCGAAGGCATGGTGGATCGCTGGCACACGGTCCACCGAGCCCGCGCAGCACCTCACGCTCGAGTCACTCGGCTTCGATCCTCTGCTGGACCTCGGCCTGCGGCTCGGCGAGGGCAGCGGTGCGCTACTCGCCGTCACCCTGCTGATGGCCGCGCAGGCGACACTTGCCGAGATGGCCACGTTCGACCAGGCCGGGGTCAGCGACAAGACGGGGACGCCCGCCGCCGCGGGCGACGGCCCCACCGCGGGCCGCGAGCCCACTACCGGCAACGAGCCCGCCGCGACCACCACCTGAGCGGTGCCGATCCGAACGATCTTCTCCCTGCTGTCCGTACTGCCCGTACGCGGGCCGGTCGCCATCGACCGGCGCGCCATGGGACGCGCCATGGCGATCGCGCCGCTGGTCGGCCTCGTCCTCGGGGTTGTCACCGCGCTGGCCGTGGTCAGCATGAGGATCGTCACGAAGACGCCCGGCCAGCCGCCGGAGACCCTGCTCCCGGCCGCCGTGGGGATCGCCACGTTGACCTTGCTGACCCGGGGCCTGCACCTGGACGGGCTCGCTGACGTGGCCGACGGGTTCGGCGCCGGCCGGGAACGCGCCCTGGCCGCGATGCGCGACTCCCGGCTCGGTGCCTTCGGCACGCTGGCCCTGGTGTTCGCGGTGCTCATCCAGGTCAGCGCGCTGTCCCTGACGATCAGGGAACACCGGGGCACGGTGTCGATCGTGGTGGCCGCCATGACCGGGCGGCTCGCGGCGACACTCGCCTGCGTCCGCGCGCCGGCGGCGCACCCGACCGGGCTCGGCGCTCTCGTCGCCCGCTCGGTACAGCCGTGGCAGGCAGCCTGCTCCGTCGCCGCGGTGGTTGTCGTCGCGGCTCTGGCCGGGCGCTTCGACATCGACGGCGGGGATGCCGGCCACGCGGTCCGCGCGGTGACCGCCGTCGCCGCCGGGACGGCCGCGGGCTGGCTGCTGCGGCGCTTCCTGGTTCGCTACCTCGGCGGTATCACCGGGGATGTGCTCGGCGCCCTCATCGAGGTCACGGCGACGGTCACGCTGATATTCATGACCCTGAACATCCCCGCGGGCCCGCGGATCCACCTCGGTCTCCGATAGCGTCCCGCTGCCGCGGGAACGCTCGTCCGGAAGACAGGGCTCACCTCGGCGCCATGGCCGCGGGCGCGGGCCGCGCCCGGCTCACCGAGGGGAGGCCGGGACGAACGGCGGCCGCACAACCGCCATCGTCGACGGCCGGCCGCGCACGTCCACCTGGACGGTGTCGCCCTCGCCGACGGTGCGGTCGATCAGGGCGAGTCCGATACCTGTCCGCAGCGTCGGCGAGAACGTCCCGGTGGTGACCTCGCCCACGGGCACCCCTGATGGCCCGTACACCGTCATGTGCGGCCGTGGAATGCCCCGGTCGGTCGCGCGCAGCCCCCACAGCAGCCGCGCCGGGCCGGTGGCGCGCTCCGCCAGCAGCGCGTCCCGGCCCCAGAACCGCTGCTTGCCCCAGCCCACCGCCCAGTCCACCCGGGCCTGCACCGGAGTGATCGATGTCGACAGGTCCTGGCCGTGCAGCGGATAGCCCATCTCGGTCCGCAGGGTGTCGCGGGCGCCGAGCCCACAGGGCAGGGCTCCGAGCGGGGCGCCCGCGGCGGTCAGCGCGTCCCACAGCGCGGGCGTGTCCGCCCACCGGGACACGAGCTCGAAACCATGTTCACCGGTGTAGCCCGACCGGCACACGATCACCTCCGTACCGGCACCCGGCCAGCGGGCCCGGACGAAACTCATGTAGGCCCCGCTGGTGGGCAGGCCCAGCGACGACATCAGCTCCGCCGAGCGCGGGCCCTGCACAGCGACTATCCCGAAGGCCGTGTGCAGATTGTCGACGGCCACGCCGGGCGGTGCGGCGGCGTCGAGCCGGCGGACGACGTCCACGGTGTTGGCCGCATTGGGGACGAGAAAGACCTCGGAGTCGGCGTACAGGTACGCAATAAGATCATCGGCCACACCGCCGCTCTCCTCATCGCAGCACAACGTGTACTGGGCCCGGCCGGGAGCGATCCGGGAGAGATCATTGGTAAGAACGGAGTTCACGAAAGCCGCCGCACCCGGGCCGTGTACCCGGGCCTTGCCGAGGTGGCTGACATCGAAGATCCCAACGGCCGACCGGACCGCCGCGTGTTCCTTCAGGACGCCCCCGCGGGGATACTCGATGGGCATCTCCCAGCCGCCGAAGTCAGCCAGCTTGGCGCCCAGCGCCACGTGCCGGTCGTGCAGCGCCGATCGCGACAGTTCGCCCATGCTCGCAGGCTAGTGGTCGCCGCCAGAAATT
>NZ_CAKJTM010000051.1:14689-38183 GCF_917627345.1 Protofrankia sp. CiP3
AACTTCCGGCGGCGACCACTAGCCCCGCGCCCCGCCCGCGGCACGGTACGGGGCCCCGGCCTCGCGGGCGGGGCGTCCGGCGGGGCAGCGTCCCCTGCTGTGACAGCCTCTCCCGCGGTGTTCCGTAGTCTCTCGGCATGACCGTGACTGCCGTGACGACATCATCCGTGCTGGACCTCGACACCGACGCGCTGGTGATAGGTATCGCGGCGGGCGCGGACGGGCCGATGCCGCTGGGTGGTACCGACACGCTGGACGCGGCCCTCGGCGGCCGCCTCGCCCAGGTGCTGGTCAGCCTCGGCGCGACCGGGAAGGCAGGTGACCTCGTCCGGTTCGCCACGCTCGGCATCCTGCCCTTCCCCACCGTGGTCGCGGTCGGCCTCGGGCCGGCCAGGCCGGCCGCCGGTGACCGTGATCCCGCTGGCGGCGGGATCGACGTCGACCACGAGACGCTGCGCAGAGCATCGGGCGCCGCGACGCGGGCGCTGGCCGGCACCGCCCGCGTCGCGACCACCCTCGCCCTGGCCGCCGGCCCGCCCGGAACAGGCCAGCTACGGGCGGTCGCCGAAGGTGCGCTGCTCGGCGCCTACTCCTTCGACACCTTCCGGGCAACCTCCCTGGGCGACCGGCGTCCTCCGGTCCAGGAGATCACGCTCGTCGTGGACGGCCCGTCCGAGGCCGCAGCCCAGGACGCCGTGCGCCGGGCCGCCGTGTCCGTGGACGCGGTCGCGCTGGCCCGGGATCTCGTCAACACACCGCCTGGGCACCTGCCGCCCGCGGAATTCGCCGAGATCGCGGCCCGGCGGGCCACCGAGGCCGGTGTGGCCGTCGCGGTACTCGACGAAAAGGCGCTGGCCGACGGCGAGTTCGGCGGGATCCTCGGGGTCGGCCAGGGATCGGTGAACCCGCCGAGGCTGGTCCATCTCAGCTGGCGGCCCGCTGGTACGGACCCGGGCAGCCCGCCCGCGCTGACCTTCGTCGGCAAGGGAATCACCTTCGACTCCGGCGGCCTGTCCCTGAAACCCGCGAGCGCGATGGAGTGGATGAAGACCGACATGGCCGGCGCGGCCAGCGTGCTCGCCGCTGTCATCGCCGCCGCCCGGCTGAACCTGGCGGTCAGCGTCAGCGCATGGATACCGCTGGCCGAGAACATGCCGTCCGGGGAGGCGATCCGGCCGGGCGATGTCCTCACCCTGCGAGGCGGCACCCGGGTCGAGGTTCTCAACACCGATGCCGAGGGACGGCTGGTGCTCGGTGACGCCATCGCCCGTGCCGCTCAGGACTCCCCCGACCTCATTGTGACCGTCGCGACGCTCACCGGGGCGCAGATCGTGGCGCTGGGCCAGCGCACCAGCGGTGTGATGGGCCGTGACGACGCGGTGGGACAAGTCGTCGCCGCGGCCCGCGCCGCCGGTGAGGCGGTGTGGCCGATGCCGCTGCCGCCGGAGCTGCGCAAGGTGCTCGAGTCGGCCGTCGCGGACCTTGCCAACATCGGCAGCGGCAACCGGGATGGTGGCATGCTGGTGGCCGCGCAGTTCCTGAGCGCCTTCGTGCCCGATCACATGCCGTGGGCACATATCGATATGGCCGGGCCGGCCTGGAACGCGGGCGAACCATACGGTCACACCCCGAAGGGCGGTACCGGTGTGATAGTACGAACCCTGCTCCAGCTGGCCGAGAACATCTCCGCGGCGCCAGCGCCCCACGCCGAGCCGGACGAACAAACTACCAGCGAGTAGCGAGCGACGAACGGAAGTGGCGCGGAAGAATACCCGGCGTCATGGGCCACAGTTGCCGGGACGTGCGATGCATCCGTCCCGCGGCATGAAAGACTGAACCCATCCCAACCAGTCAACGAGAAGGGACGCCTGGCGTGGTGGACTCTGCGGCCGGTCCCGTAGACCTTGTCATCCTCGGTGGTGGTAGCGGCGGTTACGCCGCGGCCCTGCGTGCCGCCGAGCTCGGTCAGGAAGTCGTTCTGATCGAGAAGGACAAGCTGGGTGGAACCTGCCTGCACCGCGGGTGTATTCCAACCAAGGCACTGCTGCACTCAGCGGAGATCGCGGACAATATCCGCGAAAGTGAGAATTACGGAATCCGATCGACCTTCGACGGAATCGATATAGCAAAAGTCAATGCCTACAAGGACTCGGTGGTCAGCAAGCTCTACCGCGGCCTCACCGGCTTGGTGAAGGGCCGCGGCATCGAGATCGTCGAAGGGCACGGACGGCTGGTGTCGCCCACCGCCGTCGCCGTAGGCGACCGGGTCATCTCCGGCCGCCATGTGGTGCTCGCAACCGGCTCCCGGTCGAAGTCGCTGCCTGGCCTGGAAATCGACCATCGCCAAGTGATCACCAGCGACGACGCCCTGGCGCTCGACCGCGTACCGGCGTCCGCCGTGGTTCTCGGCGCTGGCGCGATCGGCTGCGAGTTCGCCTCGGTATGGCGTTCCTTCGGCGCTGACGTCTCGATCGTCGAGGCGCTGCCGCATCTGGTCCCGTTGGAGGAGGAGTCCAGCTCCAAGCTGTTGGAGCGGGCGCTGCGCCGCCGCGGCGTCAAACAGCATCTGAGCGCCCGGTTCGCCGGTGTGAAGAGTACCGACGCGGGTGTCACGGTGTCCCTGGAGGACGGAACGACCATCGAAGCCGAAGTGCTGCTCGTCGCGGTCGGGCGCGGTCCGGTCTCCGAAGGGCTCGGCTACGACGAGGTCGGCATCGCGATGGACCGCGGCTTCGTCCTCGTCGACCATCAGCTACGGACGAACGTGCCGACCGTCTCCGCGATCGGCGACCTACGACCGGGGCTCCAGCTCGCCCACGTCGGATTCGCCGAGGGCATCTTCCTCGCGGAGAGCCTCGCCGGGCTGAGCCCCGCGCACGTCGACTACGACAACGTCCCGCGGGTCACCTACTCCTCGCCCGAGGTGGCGTCGGTGGGTCTGACGTCGGCCAGGGCCGCCGAGCTGTACGGCGAGATCGTGACGCACACCTACGACCTCGCGGGCAACGGCAAGGCGCAGATCCTCCAGACCGCGGGTGCCGTGACGCTGGTCGCCCTGCCCGACGGACCGGTGGTGGGCATCCACATGGTGGGTGACCGAGTCGGCGAACTGATCGCCGAAGCCCAGCTCATCACCAACTGGGAGGCCACTGCCACAGACGTCGCCCAGCTCATCCACCCGCATCCGACCCTGTCGGAGGCGATCGGTGAGGCTCACCTCGCCCTCGCCGGCAAACCACTGCACTCCCACAACTAAGTCCACCAAGTCCAAAGCCGGTGGCGGCGCGAGAGAATCATGATCGCGTCGCCTTGAGCAGACCAGTTACTGACAGGCCCACAGCGTTTGCGGCCACTCCCCGTCGCCCACGGTCGGCCGGACGCCACGAAGGAGTCCTACCCCATGTCTGTGTCCGTCACGATGCCCCGTCTGGGTGAGAGCGTGTCCGAGGGCACCGTCATCCGCTGGCTGAAAAAGGAAGGCGAGCGCGTCGAGGCTGACGAGCCGCTCCTCGAAGTCAGTACGGACAAGGTCGATACCGAGATCCCAGCGCCCGCCTCCGGCGTGATCAGCGCCATCCGAGTCGCCGAGGACGAGACGGTCGAGGTCGGCGTCGAGCTTGCCGTCATCGACGAGGGTGCGGCGGCGGGGCAGGACGCGCGCCGGGACCTGGCGGCCTCCGCCGGCCAGACACCCGCGCCTGCTGTAGCCGTCACGCCACCGCCTCCGGTACCTCCGGCGGCCGCGCCGGCTCCCGCGCCGGTGGCGGCTCGGACACCCCCGGCGGCCGTTCCGGCCCAGGAGTTCACGCCGGCCCAGGCCGCTGAAACCCCGGCCAACGGCAATGGCTCGCTCGGGGCCTACGTCACCCCGCTGGTCCGGCGGCTCGCGGCCGAGCACGATGTGGACCTGTCCGCGGTGACGGGCACGGGTATCGGCGGCCGTATCCGCAAGCAGGACGTCATCGACGCCGCGCGCACACCGGCCGATGCGGCCGCCACGCCCACCGCCCCGGCTCCAGCGGTAACGCCGGCTCCAGCGGTGGCACCGGCACGGGCCGTGGCTGCGGCCCCGGCGTCCGTGCCGCCAGTGCCGGCTCCCGCGCCGGTTTCACTGCGCGGCCGCACGGAGAAGATGTCGCGGCTGCGATCGGTCATTGCGCAGCGGATGGTCGAGTCCCTGCAGGTCAGCGCCCAGCTCACCACGGTTGTCGAAGCCGACGTCACCCGCGTGGCCCGCCTGCGGGACCGCGCGAAGGCCGCGTTCGAGGCACGGGAAGGCGTCAAGCTGTCCTTCCTGCCGTTCTTCGCGGTCGCCGTCTGCGCAGCGTTGCGGGAATACCCGAACCTCAACGCCAGCGTCAACGTCGAGCAGGGGACGATCACCTACTACGACACCGAGCACCTGGGCATCGCGGTGGACACCGACCGGGGGCTGCTCGTCCCGGTCATCCACCACGCCGGGGATCTCAACCTCACCGGCATGGCACGCAAGATCGACGATCTGGCGACCCGAACCAGGGACAACCGCGTGTCACCGGACGAGCTGGGCGGCGGTACCTTCACGCTGACCAACACCGGCAGCCGTGGCGCCCTGTTCGACACGCCGATCATCAACCAGCCCCAGGTCGGCATCCTCGGCACCGGTTCCGTGGTCAAGCGGCCCGCCGTCGTGGATGACCCCGAACTGGGCGAAATCATCGCGGTGCGGTCGAAGGTGTACCTCGCGCTCACCTACGACCACCGGATCGTCGACGGCGCCGACGCGGCTCGTTTCCTCACCGCTGTCCGCCGCCGGCTGGAGGAAGGCGCGTTCGAGGCCGAACTGGGCCAGTAGGATCAGCCGCTGGCATGCGTGGTGGGCCCGCCTCGCCGGCCCACCACGGACAGGCAAGAATCCGACCAGTGGACATCATTGTTACCGGTACCACCGGTCTGATCGGCTCCGCGCTTGTCCCGGCCCTGCGCGGGAGCGGGCATACCGTGCGCGCCCTCGTCCGCCGGCCGCCGCGGAACAGCCTGGAGATCTACTGGGATCCAGGCCAGGGCATCCTTGACCCGACGGCGCTGACCACTGTCGATGCCGTCGTCCACCTTGCCGGCGCCGGGGTCGGGGATCATCGCTGGACCAGCGGCTACAAGAACAAGATCCTCAACAGTCGAGTAGCCGGCACGACGCTGCTCGCGGCTGCTCTCGCCGATCTGGACGAGCGTCCGCGGGTGCTGCTGTCGGCCAGCGCGGTCGGCTGGTACGGCGACACCGGGGAGCGTGAGGCCGACGAGTCCGCACGCCCCGGGACCGGCTTCCTCGCCGAGGTCACGGCCGCGTGGGAAGCCTCCACCGCGGTCGCCGAGCATGCCGGGGTGCGTGTGTGCCATCTGCGTTCAGGTGTTGTGCTGTCCACCCGCGGCGGAGCACTCGCCAGACAGCTCCCGCTCTTTCGGCTCGCTCTCGGCGGCCGGCTCGGATCGGGCCGCCAATGGCTGAGCTGGATCACGCTCGCCGACGAGATAGCGGCGATCAGTTTTCTGCTCACCGCCGACGCCGTGCACGGCCCGGTGAACCTGACCAGCCCCGAGCCGGTCACCAACGCGGCCTTCACCCGCGCGCTCGGCGCGGCGCTGCGCCGCCCGGCGATCCTGCCGGTACCCGCGGTGGCGTTGCGAGTCGCGCTGGGCGACTTCGCCGACGAGGGTGTGCTCGTCTCCCAGCGGGTCAGACCGCGGGTGCTCACCGAAGCCGGCTTCACCTTCTCCCACCCCGCCATCGACGCCGCCCTGGCGGCTGCCATCACCCGCGCGGACGGCGACTGACACCGCTGAGCGATCGGCAGCACGATCAACGACATTCAGCCGACGGCGTCGACCTTGGCGATCCGCCAGCCCTGGTCGGCCCTGACCATGGCGATGTCCCACTGTTGCCGGTCATGCCCAGGCTGACTGGCGAGGACCTTTCCCGAGGCGTCCACATAACTGTATGGAGGGAGCCGATCGGTGACTCGTAGTACGGACTTCTCGCTTCCAGCCTCCCTGACAGCAAGATCAATGATCTCCTGATGTAAGCCGACCGCGTGGCCACCGCGCGCGACCATCTGCCGCATCAGCACCACATCCCGGGCATAGGCGGTGCTACCGGCGGCGTCCACATCGGTCAGGCCTGCCTCCTTCGCCTGTTCGAACGCCCGGCTGCGGGCAGCGTCCAGGCCCGCCAGGACATCCCGCCAGCCCTGTTCGGACGGCAAGCCCGTGGCGGGAGCCGCATCGAGCTGACGCGCCTGCCGCGGAGCGGACCGGACGGCGACCAGCAGGCCACCGACCGCCAGCGCCGCGATCACGGTGACCACAGCCACGATGACCATGATTCGCCGCTGGCCGGAGAACCCGGCTCGCGGTTCGCCATGCGCGGCGACAGTACGCACGAGGGACGCGCGAGGACTGGACCCGCGAGGGTTGGACCCGCGAGGGCTCGACGCACGTGAAGCGCCAGCGGTGCCGGCCAGCTGGGCGGCGCGCGGCGACCGGGCCGATCGTGGCATCGTGTGGGCGGGCGGCTTTGTCCGCAGGCCGCGGCTGGCGGGTTCGAGCTCGGCATCGTCGGCTCCGGTCGGCTGCGGGGGCAGCGGCAGCGGAGTGACCGCGTCGCTGACAAGGCGAACCGGCGCCGGATTGCAGCTGTGCGCCAAGGCCGCGACCAGCTCCTCCGCCGTGGGCCTGCGGACGGGATCATCAACCAGGGCCGGCGCGACCGCCACCGCGACAGCCGCCGCGTCCGGACCGCTCGCCTGCGGCATCGTCGCGAGCAGCAGACTCGCGAGATCGCTGACGTCCGCTGCCGGTGTCGTGACCACACCTGCCAGACCCGCGACGCCGACACCGGCGAGCACCGGCCGGCCGTTCGGCTCCAACAGGACATCATCAAGATCAAGTTGCCCGTGGGTGAACCCGGCGGCATGCGCCGCGGCCAGCGCCTGAGCCAGTGGTAACCCCACCGTGACCACCTCGCCGGGGTCGAGGCGTTCCCGTGTCCCCAACAGCTGGCCCAGACTGATCGCCCCGGTAACGGGCTCGGCGACCACCGCGAGGCCCTCGGCCGTGGCGATCACATCGATGAGCGGGAGGAGGTGCGGATGCGAAAGCCCGACCAGGGCTCGCGCCGCCCGCATCGCGGCATCCCTCGCCACGGCGTCCGGCGGCAAGCGCACCCGGCGGACCACACACTCGGCTCCCGTGGCCACCATGCGGCCGGCCCAGACCTCGCCGGCACCACCGTCGCGCACACGGGCCCGCAATACCACCCCGGGAATGACCGGACCAGCCGGAATCCCGCGCCGTCCGCGAGAACCCATGGAATCGTCCACTGCTGCCACAAGCCGTGACGGTAGGCCGAAAAAGCAATTCTGTGCAGCTGTCTCCATAAACCTGTGGATAACTCGTGTGAACGCCTGGCCCGACGATAGGCTCCCACCGGGCACACCGCTTCGCGCCGCTCCGGGCCGCCGCGTGCGGCGAGCGCCGGCCAACGGATGCGACCGGGACGGGGGCTACAGCATGAACATTCTCGCGACCAGCGCCGGCTTTGTGCCGGACGGGCGGTGGGGCATCCGGGTCGGCCCGGTCATCCGCCACGCGCTGCACCTGGCCGGGAGCCCGGCACGTCCCAAGCTCTGCCTGCTGGCGACGGCCGGCGGCGACGACCCGGCGAGCTACGCGCGCTACTACGCGGCACTCGCACGTGATCTGCCGGACGTGCGCGTGTCCCATCTCGCCCTGTTCCCCATGCCGAACGTGGCCGACGTACGCGCGCACCTGCTGGATCAGGATGTGATCTGGGTGGGCGGTGGCAGCGTCGCGAACCTGCTCGCGGTGTGGCGGGTCCACGGCCTCGATTCGATCATGAAAGAAGCCTGGCAGGCCGGGGTTGTCCTGGCCGGTGTGTCCGCGGGGTCGCTGTGTTGGCATGCCGGCGGCACCACCGACTCGTTCGGGCCGGACCTGCGGCCAGTCACCGACGGGCTCGCTCTGCTGCCGTTCAGCAACACGCCGCACTACGACTCCGAAGCCGGCCGGCGGCCATTGTACCGCGGGCTGGTCGCCGCGGGCGCCCTGCCGCCCGGTTGGGCCACCGACGATGGCGTCGGCCTGCACTTTCGCGGCACCGAGCTGGTGGAGGCGGTCGCCGACCGGGCCGACGCGTACGCCTGGCGGGTCGAGCGGGACTCGGCCGTGGAGGCAGGTGCCCGGGAGACGCAGGTGGTCCCCCGACGCCTGCCAGACGTGTGACCCAGACGGCGTCTTCCTGTCCGCGCTGGGACGGCACCGCAGGTCAGCGTAGCCTCGTTTGCATGGAGGTCATGCGGCTGGGCCTGGTTCCCTACGACGATGCCTGGCGGCTCCAGCGTTCGCTGGCCGACCGGCGGATCGCTGACCAGGCGGGCGACACGTTGATCCTCCTGGAACACCCCGCCGTCTACACGGCCGGTCGCCGTACCCAGCCGTGGGAACGCCCGGTTGACGGCACCGCGGTGGTGGACGTCGACCGCGGCGGAAAGATCACCTGGCACGGCCCCGGTCAGCTCGTGGGTTATCCGGTCGTGCGCCTGCCAACGCCCTTGGATGTGGTGGCCTACGTCCGCGCGCTGGAGAACGGGTTGATCGCGGCCTGTGCCGACCTCGGCCTCCCGGCCGCGCGGGTGACCGGACGCAGCGGCGTGTGGACCACCGACGGCGCACGCAAGCTCGCGGCGATCGGTGTACGGGTGCGTTCCCGCGTCGCCTATCACGGCTTCGCGCTCAACTGCTGCCCGAACCTGGCCGCCTTCAGCCGGATCATCCCGTGCGGGATCACCGACGCCGCGGTGACCAGCCTCAGCCAGGAGCTCGCCCGGACCGTGACGGTCGCTGAGGCCCTGCCCATCGTGACGGACCGCCTGGTCAACGTGCTGACAGCCTTCACGGCGCCCGGCCCGGCAGGCGGCCAGGCGGTGGCCTCGACGCTGTCGTCAGCCCAGCCGCCACCGGACCGGGCGACCGAGACGGTACGCGAGCCGGAGATGGCAGGGTGACCGCGGTCACGCCGGACGGCAGAAGGCTGCTGCGGCTGGAGCTACGCAACGCGGCAACGCCGATCGAGCGCAAACCGCCCTGGATCCGCACCCGGCTGCGGACCGGCCCGCGGTACTCCGGCATCCTGGATCTCGTCCACGACAAGGGCCTGCACACGGTGTGCGAGGAGGCCGGCTGTCCGAACATCTACGAGTGCTGGGAGGACCAGGAGGCGACCTTTCTCATCGGTGGGGACGTGTGCACCAGGCGTTGTGATTTCTGCCAGATCGATTCGGGACGACCGGGCGCGTTCGACGCCGACGAGCCCCGTCGGGTCGCCGAATCGGTCCGCGTCATGGGCCTGCGCTACGCGACCGTGACCGGAGTCGCACGCGATGACCTGCCCGACGGTGGGGCATGGCTGTACGCCCAGACGGTTCGCGAGATCCATACGCTGTGCGGCGCCGTCGGTGTCGAACTGCTCATCCCTGACTTCCACGCCCGTGCCGAGCAACTCGCCGAGGTGTTCGGCGCGGCTCCCGAGGTGCTCGCCCACAACATCGAGACGGTACCGCGGGTGTTCCGCCAGATCCGGCCGGGATTCCGCTATGACCGGTCGCTGGAGGTTCTCCGCGCCGCCCGCGCGGCCGGTCTGGTGACCAAGTCCAACCTGATCCTCGGCCTCGGGGAGGAGCCGGCGGAGATCCTCGCGACCATGGCCGACCTGCTGGATGCCGGCTGTGAGCTGCTGACGATCACGCAGTACCTGCGGCCCAGCCCACGGCATCACCCGGTGCGGCGCTGGGTAGACCCAACGGAGTTCACCGAGCTGCGGGCGGAGGCGGAGCGGATGGGGTTCGCGGGGGTGCTGTCAGGTCCGCTGGTCCGGTCCTCCTACCGCGCGGGCCGGATGTACCAGCAAGCGATCGAGCAACGCGCCGGCACCGGCGGCGAAGCGACCGGGCGACACGATAATTACTCAGAGTAGCCACTGGAATGGTGCACCCGCCCCAACGGAACTAGGCTCACCGGAAGGTCACTCGTCCGCCACCCGTGGATGACGATCGAGATCATGACTGAACAATGCCTACGACCGGCCTGGGAGGTCCGTGTGGTCGTGCTGAGATCACTCCTGACCGCTGTTGAGGAACTCACCCTGCTGCTGCTGCCGCACGGCGGCCAGCGGACCGCGCGCCGCAACGCGTGGCGCGCCGCCGCCGAGATCTCGTTGCCGGTAGGCCGCATACCGCCACAGATCGGCGGACGGATCGTGTTCGCCACCGAGCGCTGAACAATCGATCACCAAAGAGGCGATCATTTTATACTGAAGAGCACGGTACGAGTATCCGTCCCGCCGGGTCGTAGGCTCGCGGTCATGGCGCGTAAGAACAGCTCCGGCAATGGCTCGCCGAGCACTGGTACGACAAAGGCCCGAGTGACGGCCTCGGGACGCAAGCAACAGCTGGACGCCACGGGGGGCAAGGCCCGGCCCGGCCGTCTCGCGCAGGTCAGGACGGTGTACCGGCTCACTCGGGAACGCGATCCGCGCGCGCTCTGGTGGTCACTGGTCGGCCTCGTCCTCCCTGTTGCCATCGGCGTGCTGCTCAGTGTGCTGGTCGGGCCGCTGTGGATGTGGCTGCCCATCGGGATCATGCTGGGTCTTGTCAGCGCCATGAACATCTTCAGTCGGCGCGTGCAGCGGACCGCCTACGCCGAGATGGAGGGGCAGCCCGGCGCGGCCGCCGGAATCGTCGAGCGCATGCGCGGCGACTGGCGGCTCACGCCCGCGGTCGCGGTCAACCGTCACCAGGACGTGGTGCATCGCGTGGTGTGCCGAGCCGGCGTCGTGGTGATCGCCGAAGGCCGCGGCCGCGGCCAGCGTGAGCTACTCGGCAACGAGGTACGGCGGGTCCGCAAGGTGATCGGCGAAATACCTGTCCACGACATCGTCATCGGCACCGGACCGGGCGAGGTACCCCTGCCCAAGTTGCAGGGAACCCTCATGCGGCTGCCCCGCACCCTACGGCGCGGCGAGGTTGATCCCGTCGAACGGCGGTTGCGGGCGGTGACCGCGCCTTCCCTGCCCATCCCGAAGGGGCCGATCCCCCGCAACATCCCCCGCGGGGGGAAGATGCGCTGACCTCGCGCCCCGCAACGGGCGCCACCCTGTTTTTTGATCATTCGACAATGTTCGCGCGAAGAACGATGCTCGTACGAAGACCAGAAACTGAGACTCAGGCCGACCCACGACCCGCGTCGCGGACGACCACGGTGCCAGCGGCGCGGTCGTGGGTGGCACGCAGGTCGCGGTCCCAGATGAAGGCCGGGACAAGCAGACCGAGAAGCACCGTACGAACAGCCGCCCAGCCCCACCCCGCCCGGCCACGGTCGCGCACCCGGATGACACGGATGCCCGCCAGCCGCATCCCGATGGTCTGTCCGTTCGCCGCGATCAGGACGAACTCCTCCAGCAGGAACGCAAGGTAGACGGCGAGCCCGCGGGCATTGACCGAGTAGCGGACCCCGAAGAGCACCGGGACACCCACCAGCAGGTTGGCCACGATGGCGTCCACCGCGAACGCGGCCAGCCGGTGGCCGAAACCGACCACCGCGCCAGGACCTTCGGCCGGTAGGCCGAGCCGTACGCCGGGAGGTGAGTCCCGGGGCAGTTGCGGACCTTCCAGCCAGTTCCCGAGCGCGCGTCCCACCGCGTAAGCGTATGCCTCACGGACATCCCGGAGAAACACTTACCATGAGCAACGCATTAGTCACAAGTTACCGACGAGAAACTTCCTCGTCATATCAGCGGAACTGCATCAGGTTACGGTCCGCATCAGGCCATCGCGTATCCTTCCATCCACACAGCCATGAAGCTTCCTTGGAGGGTGGATGTTCATAAAGGCCGAAGATGTGCTTCGCTACATCGCGGACGAGAGCGTTGAGTTCGTCGACGTCCGCTTCTGCGACCTTCCCGGAATTATGCAGCACTTCACGATCCCGACCGAGGTCTTCGCCGAGTCGGTGTTCACCGATGGGCTGATGTTCGACGGGTCGTCGATACGTGGCTTCCAGGCGATCCACGAATCGGACATGTTGCTCCTACCGGACCCGAGCACAGCCTTCGTCGATCCTTTCCGTGAGCACAAGACGCTCGCGATGACCTTCTTCATCCACGATCCGATCACAAAGGAGGAGTACTCCCGCGACCCGCGCAACACGGCGAAAAAAGCCGAAGCCTACCTGCGGGGCACGGGTTTCGCGGACACCGCCTACTTCGGCCCGGAGGCCGAGTTCTACATCTTCGACGACGTTCGCTATGACTACAGCCCGTACGGTTCCATGCACGCTGTCGACTCCATCGAAGCGGCCTGGAACACGGCCCGCAAGGAGGACGGCGGGAACCTCGGCTACAAGCCCCGGTTCAAGGGCGGTTACTTTCCCGTACCCCCGACCGACCACTTCACCGACCTGCGCTCGGAGATGACAAGGGCACTGTTCCGGGCCGGCATCACCGTCGAGATGCAGCACCACGAGGTGGGGACCGCCGGGCAGGCGGAAATCGACATCCGGTACAGCACGCTCCTGCGGACCGCCGACAACCTGATGCTGTACAAGTACATCATCCGCAATGTTGCCTTGTCCCGCGGCAAGACCGTGACGTTTATGCCGAAGCCGTTGTTCCAGGACAACGGCTCGGGCATGCACGTCCACCAGAGCCTCTGGCAGGGCGACGAGCCGCTGTTCTACAGCGAGAGCGGCTACGGCGGCCTGTCCGAACTGGCCCGGTACTACATCGGTGGGCTGCTTCACCACGCGCCGGCGCTGCTGGCGTTCACGAACCCGACCACGAACTCCTACCGGCGCCTGGTGCCGGGCTACGAGGCGCCGGTCAACCTCGTCTACTCGGCGCGCAACCGCTCGGCCTGCTGTCGCATCCCGCTCAGCGGTGTCTCACCCAAGGCGAAGCGGATCGAGTTCCGCGTACCCGATCCGAGCTGCAATCCCTACCTGGCCTTCGCCGCCATGCTCATGGCCGGCCTGGACGGCATCCGCAACAAGATCGAGCCGCCGGACCCGATCGACAAGGATCTCTACGATCTGCCGCCGGACGAGCTGGCCGCGGTACCGCAGGTGCCGGGATCGCTCGAGAAGGTGCTGGAAGCCCTCGAGGCCGACCACGATTTCCTGACCGAGGGCAGCGTGTTCACGCCCGACCTGATCGAGACATGGATCGACTACAAACGTGTCCACGAGGTGGACGCTATTCGTCTCCGCCCGCATCCGTATGAGTTCCAGCTCTACTACGACATCTGACAGCTGACGGCGGGCAGCTGAGACAGCGGGCCACGGACAGCTGCCCGCGGCAGCGGACCGCAATATAACCGGACAGCAGGATATGGGATGGCGCCCGTTTCGCGGAAAGCCGCGGACCGGGCGCCGTCGCATGGCTGGGTACGCGCACGGCGGACTTTGTTCACGGCTGCCGGAATGCCAGTTCGGACAGCCTGGGAAATGAACTGTCCAGCAATGCGCGATTGACCGAAAATTTACCGTGGTGGAACCGTGCGG
Organism: Protofrankia sp. CiP3; assembly: GCF_917627345.1. NCBI lineage: Bacteria > Bacillati > Actinomycetota > Actinomycetes > Frankiales > Frankiaceae > Protofrankia > Protofrankia sp. CiP3. The sequence continues at coordinate 28,298 of NZ_CAKJTM010000051.1, forward strand.
AAACGGGGCTCAACAAAGATCCGGACGAGCCCTCCTGTCACCCGCGGCCGGGGTCGGGCGATCCGCAGGTGCGCGATGAGAAACTCCGCTATGTGCTACGCCAACCACGGGGAGTATGAGTGAGCTACCAGGCCGAGTACATCTGGATCGACGGCACCAAGCCGGAGCCTCTGATGCGGAGTAAAACCCGCATCGTCGCCGACGGCAAGGAACCGGACATCTGGGGCTTCGACGGCTCGAGCACCAACCAGGCACCCGGATTCAATTCGGACTGCGTACTGCAACCGGTGTTCACCTGTCCGGACCCGCTGCGCGGCAGGGACAACGTTCTGGTGCTGTGCGAGGTCCAGCTGACCGACTTCACTCCGCATCCGACCAACACCCGCGCCTTCTGCCGACAGGCCGCCGAGAAGTACGCGGACCAGTCCCCCATGTTCGGAATTGAGCAAGAGTACACCTTCTTCCAGCACGGGCGGCCACTCGGCTGGCCCGCGGTGGGCTTTCCGGACCCACAGGGTCCCTACTACTGCGGTGTCGGCGGCGAGAAAATGGTCGGCCGTGCCATTGTCGAGAGGCACACGCAGGCCTGCCTCGACGCGGGCCTGTCCATCGAGGGGACCAACGCCGAGGTCATGATGGCCCAGTGGGAGTTCCAGATCGGGGTGCTCCCGCCTCCCGCCATCGGTGACCAGCTCTGGATCGGCCGCTGGTTGCTGCACCGGGTGGCCGAGGACTTCGACGTCACCGTCTCGTTCGCGGCGAAGCCGATCCCCGGCGACTGGAACGGCGCGGGCGCGCACACCAACTTCTCCACCAAGGCCACGATGGAAAGCTGGGAAGCGATCGTCACCGTATGCGAGGCTCTCGGCACCCGTGTGCTGGAGCATGTCGAGAACTACGGTGACGGGATCGAGAAGCGTCTGACAGGTCAGCATGAGACCGCTCCGTACGACGCGTTCTCCTGGGGTGCCTCCGACCGCGGCGCGTCGATCCGCATCCCGTGGGCGGTGGAGAAAGCCAAGAAGGGCTGGATCGAGGACCGTCGCCCGAACGCCAACATGGACCCGTACCTCGTCACCGGTCTGATCGTCGACACCTGTTGCAGCGCGCTGGCCGGCGGGAGGCCCATCTTGACCATCCCAGGCCAGAAGGACGCGGCCGAGACCGCCGTCACGGCCTGATCGTCACCATCGCGGATCGCGGGACCCCGTGCCACACCCATGGCGTCGCACGGGGAAAGCCCGCTATCCGATGGACGGCCCGGCCACCGCTTCGCGGGCGAAAAGAGTCTCGGCCACCGCGCGCGCACGTGCACTCATCCGCCGGTAGTCGCCGAGCAACGCCTCGCTCTGGTCCGCCGCGTAGCCGACCGCCCGCGCGACCCTGGCCAGCGCCCGTGGTTCACGCGGCAGCACGTCCCCGGGACGCCCACGGGTCAGCGTGATCGCGTTGCGGAGCCGGGACGCGAAGATCCATGCGTCCGCCAGGGCCGCGGCCTCGGCAGGGCCGAGCAGGCCGGCCATGGCGGCTGCCCGAAGCCCGGCAAGCGTTGACGTCGTGCGCAACGCCGCTGTCGCCCGGCCGTGACGCAGCTGCAGCACCTGCACCACCCACTCCACATCGGTAAGGCCGCCGGGCCCGAGTTTCAGATGCAGGGAACGATCCACGCCCCGCGGGATGCGCTCGGCCTCCATCCTGCCTCGCAGCCGGACGACTTCAGCCACCGTGCCAGGGGGCAGGGACGCTGGGTAGCGAATCTCATCCACCCAGTTGCGGAACCGGTCGCCCAGTTCCGTGTCGCCGGCAACCGGCCGCGCCCGCAACAGCGCCTGTGCCTCCCAGCCCGCCGACCACCGGCGAAAGTAGGCCGCGTAGCTGGCCGGCGTACGGGTCATCGGACCCGCGCTGCCCTCCGGGCGCAGCTGCGCGTCAAGGATCAGCGGCGGGTCGCCGGCGGGCACGGCGAGCAGCCGGCGCAGTTCGGTCACGACCGCACCCGCGGCATCGGCCGCTTCGCTGTCGGTGACACCGATCCCAGCACCGGCTGTCGTGCCGTTCACCCGGCCATCGATCGGTTCGTGGACGAACACGACATCCGCGTCGCTGCCGTAGGACAGTTCACCACCGCCGAGACGGCCCATGGCCATCACCGCGATCCGTACCGGCAGCGGCCGACCGGTCTGCCGCTCGAAGCACCGTTCCGCGACGAACAGGGCGGCCTCGATGGTCGCGGCCGCCGCGTCCGACAGCGCCCGGCCGACCGCGGCGGCGTCCAGCAAGCCGAGCACATCCGCGCAGGCAACCCGGACGAGTTCGACCCGACGTACCGCCCGTGCCCGCCCAACCGCCTGCTCCCCGGACGGATTGCGGCGAGCAACCGCGATCATCACCTGAACCAGCTGGTCACGGGTGCGGGGACGCAGGTCGTCGATAGTCCGCAGCAGCCGCACCGATTCCGGCGCACGCTGCATCAGGTCCGCGGCATAGCTGCTCGTCGCCAGTACGCGACACAGCCGTTCGGCCGCACCGCTGTCGTCCCGCAGCAGCCGCAGATACCAGGGCGTGTGGCCCAGCGCATCGCTGACCTGACGGTAGGCGAGCAGACCGGCGTCGGGGTCGGCCGCGTCGGCGAACCAATGCAACATCGCCGGGAGCAGGCGGCGTTGGATCGTGGCCGTCCGGCTGACACCGTTGGTCAGCGCCTCGATGTGGCGCAGCGCGCGTGCGGTGTCGGCAAACCCCAGCGCCGCCAGCCGATCCCGGGCCTCCGCGGGCGTGAGCCGGACCTCCTCGACGGACAGCCGTGCCACCGCCGCCAGCAATGGCTGGTAGAAAAGCCGCTCGTGCAGCCGGCGCACGAACCGGGCGACCCGGGCATGCTCGCTCTGGATCTCCTCCGCGGAGGTGAAACCGAGAGATCGAGCCAACCAGCGCAGCTCACCGGGATCGCGGGGCAAGGTGTGCACCCGGCGGAGCCGCTGCAGCTGCAGGCGGTGCTCGGTACCGCGCAGGAAGCGGTACGCGTTCGCGAGGCCGGCCGCATCCCGGCGGGCCACATAGCCACCGCGAGCGAGCGCGTCGAGCGCGGACAGCGTCGAGACCGTCCGCAGCTTGGGGTCGGTCCGACCGTGGACGAGCTGGAGCAGCTGGACGGCGAACTCGACATCGCGCAGCCCGCCCGGACCGAGCTTGAGGTTACGGTCAGCGTCTCCCGGCGGCAGCGACCGTTCCACCCGCCGTCGCATCGTCTGGACGTCGCTGACGAACCCCGGCCGCGACGCCGCCGACCAGACCAGCGGCCTGACCGCGGCACAGAACCGTGCTCCCAGCTCATGGTCGCCCGCGACCGGGCGTGCCTTGAGCAGCGCCTGGAACTCCCAGGTTCTCGCCCATCGCCGGTAGTAGGCGTCGTGGCTGGCCAGCGTACGCACCAGCGGGCCGTCCCGCCCTTCGGGCCGCAGCCCCATGTCGATCTGGAACAACGTGCCCTCACGGGTGACCGCCCCACACGCACGGACCATCCCCTCCGCGAGACGGGTGGCCACCTCCAGCGCGGCGGCCTCGTCGGTCCGGGCGTCCTGGGTAGCGCCGCCGGACCGTCCAGGTTCCGCCACGAACAGGACGTCGACGTCGCTGACATAGTTCAGCTCCCGGCCACCGCACTTACCCATACCGACGACGGCGAGACGAACCGACGCAGCCGCCGGCCGCAGCGCCGACCGCGCCACGGCGAGCGCGGCGTCAAGGGCGGCTCCGGCGAGGCTGGCAAGCTCCGCGGTGGCATCATCAAAGGACACGGCGCCGGTGAGATCACGAGCCGCGAGGACGAACAGAGCACGGCGATAGGCAACGCGCAGCGCGTCCAGAACATCGGTACCATCCCCGGCGGCGCGCGGCTCGGCCTCCTCCGGGTCCGCTCCGACAGCACGCAGCAGACGCGCACGGGTGACACGGTCGTTCGGCGCGGCCCGCAGCACGCCGTCGTCAGCGATCACCCGCCAGTCGGTGGGATGGCGGACCAGATGGTCACCGAGCGCGGTACTCGCACCGAGCACCGCGACAAGCCGGCCGCGCAGCCCCGGCTGACCGGCCAACGCCGCGAGCAGCTCACGCCCGGCCGCGGGCGGCGCCGTCGCCACGATCCGTTCCATCGCCGCAAGCGCCAGGTCGGGATCAGCCGCCCGCGCAAGCGCCACCAGGACAGGGCTGTGTGAGAGGTCGACGCCTGACCGGTCGGCAGCGCCGGGCGGCGTCGCGCCGGCACCAGCACTGACATCGGTACCACCGCTGACGCCGCCGGCCCCGCTGGGGCGGTCGGTACCGGCGAGCAGCCCGAGCCGCCACATACTGGCAACGGATCTGTCGACATTACTGAAACCCAGCCGAGCCAGCTGCGCCTGGATGGAGCTCCCCCGTGGATGGGTGTGGCTAGAGGCTCCGGCAACAGGACTGTCCGGCTCGCGCAGTCCGGGCGGCGCCTCGCGTCGTTGCCGTCGGTCGACGCCCAAACCAGGGCGCCTCCCTCCGCCGCCTCGCGATCCATCCACCCGGACACCGCTCCCTGATCGAACGCCCTGCTGCCGGAGCCTCTTAACTGCCGGTCACAATATCGGTAGATACCGGTCGATCTCGAAGGGCGTGACCTGCCGGCGGTACTCGGCCCATTCGGCACGTTTGTTCCGCAGGAAGAACTCGAAAAGGTCGTCGCCGAGCGTCTCACGAACCAGCGCGGATCTTTCCATGGTGGCAATCGCCTCCGCCAACGAACCGGGCAACGCCGTGATACCCCGCTCATGGCGCTGCGACTCGCTGAGCGTCCACACGTCGTCGGCCGCTGGCGGTGGGAGTTCGTAACCCTCCTGGATCCCGCGCAGGCCAGCCGCGAGAATCAGCGCGAAGGCGAGATAGGGGTTGCACGCGCTGTCGGGCGAACGGAACTCGATGCGGGCCGTATTCGGCTTGTTCGGTTTGTACAACGGCACCCGCACGAGTGCGGACCGGTTGTTGTGTCCCCAGCAGACGTAGGCGGGCGCCTCCAGCACCTCGCCGGCACGCTGGTCACCGATGATCCGCTTGTACGAGTTCACCCACTGGTTGGTGACCGCGGTGATCTCGGCGGCGTGCCGGAGGAGCCCGGCGATGAACGCCTGCGCGACCTTGGAGAGATGGTAGGAATCGGTCGGATCGTGAAACGCGTTCCGATCACCTTCGAAAAGGCTCAGATGGGTGTGCATACCGGACCCGGCCTGATCACTGTAGGGTTTCGGCATGAAAGTCGCGTAGACGCCCTGCCGGCGAGCCACCTCCTTCACCACCTGACGAAAAGTCATGATATTGTCAGCGATGGTGAGGGCGTCGGCATACCGCAGATCGATTTCCTGCTGACCGGGCGCGACCTCATGGTGGCTGAACTCGACCGATATCCCCAAGCGTTCCAAAACCCCGATGACCTGCTGTCGGAATTCGTGGCTGACGTCGTTCGGTGTCAGATCGAAATACCCGGACTCGTCTACCGGTGATGGTACCGGAGCACCACGGGCCGGCGCCTGCCGCAGCAGAAAGAATTCTATCTCGGGATGGGTATAGAAAGTGAAACCAGCGTCCGCCGCGCTGGCCAGTACACGACGCAGAACCCAGCGTGAATCCGCCGGGGACGGCGTACCGCCGGGCATGACGAGGTTGCAGAACATCCGGGCGGTGGCTGGGTTCTCACCACGCCAGGGCAGCACCTGGAATGTCGACGGATCCGGTTTCGCGAGCATGTCGGCTTCGTGTACCCGGGCGAACCCCTCGATCGAGGAACCATCGAAACCGATGCCCTCGGCCAACGCCCCTTCAAGCTCAGCCGGCGCGATCTCGACGGACTTCAGCACCCCAAGCACGTCGGTGAACCACAGCCGGACAAACCGGATATCTCGTTCCTCCATCGTACGCAGGACGAACTCCTGCTGCTTGTCCATGACCGCCTCCGCGCTGAGAGTCGGGCTCGCCGTCGCGGGCGGGCGAGGTTCAACCGGGCCGGCGGTAACGCGGTCACGAAGAACCCACCTGATCACAAAACGATCTGTCTGGCGGGAGGGATCTCCCCGCATCACCCGAGGCCCGTCAGGTTGCTAACGCCGACCATAGCGACTGACCTGCCCACACGCTCGGACACAGCACGGGCCCCGGTAGCGGTTTCTACCGGTAGTGGTGCTCTACCGGGCCTGACGACAACGACGCGAGGGGCCGCCTGGACGTGGCGAGCCGGACAGACGGCTTTCGAAACACGCCCTAGGCTGCACCCATGGCCCAGTTGCGTGTCGCGCTCGCTCAGGTCAACACCACGGTAGGAGATCTTGAAGCGAACGCGGATCTGGTGAGCGAATGGGTGCGCCTCGCCGCACGCCGCGGGGCCCACCTGGTGGCGTTCCCCGAGATGACGCTCACCGGGTACCCCGCGGAGGATCTCGTCCTGCGCCGTTCGTTCGCCGCGGCGTCCCGCGACGCCGTCGATCGCCTCGCCCGGCGCCTGGCCGATGAGGGCAGCGGGGAGCTGGCCGTGATCGTGGGTTACCTCGACACCTCCCGCGCTCCCACGCCGCGCCTGGGCCGTCCCGCGGGCGAGCCACAGAACGCTGCCGCGGTGTTGTGGCGTGGTGAGGTCGTGGCCCGCTACGCCAAGCACCACCTACCGAACTATGGCGTGTTCGACGAGTTCCGCTATTTCGTCCCCGGTTACGACTTCCCGGTGTTCCGGCTGCACGGCGTGGATGTGGGACTCACCATCTGCGAGGACCTCTGGCAGGACGGCGGACCGGTCGCGGTCGCGCGGGCCGCCGGGGTGAACCTGCTGGTGTGCGTCAACGGGTCACCGTATGAACGCGGAAAGACGTTCCAACGCGACGAGCTGTCGGCCCGGCGAGCGCGTGAGGCTGGCGCCGCGCTCGTGTACGTCAACCTTGTCGGCGGCCAGGACGAGCTCGTCTTCGATGGCGGTTCGCTCGCGGTCGACGCCGCCGGCCGTCTCCTCGCCCGCGCCGAACAGTTCACCGAGACGCTGCTGACCGTGGACCTGGACCTGCCGACCGGCGGTGCCGCCCTGGCCGCGGGCGGAGCGGCAGGCGAGGGGACCTCGGTGGAGGCCGGGAGTCCGGTGGACGACGGGACCTCGGTGGACGCGGGCGACGGCACCGCGATGACGGTGACCCGGCTGCCGCTGGCGAGCGAGCCCGTCCCGGCGTTCGATGCTGAGCCGCCGGTCGTGGCGCACCGGCTGGACTCCGCGGCCGAGCTGTACCGCGCGGTGGTCACCGGCACCCGGGACTACGTCCGCAAGAACGGGTTCACCTCGGTCGTACTCGGCCTGTCCGGCGGCATCGACTCGGCGCTGGTCGCCGCGATCGCCGTGGACGCTCTCGGCGCCGAGCAGGTGCACACCGTCGCGATGCCGTCGATCCACTCGTCGGCCGGGTCGGTGGACGACGCGGCCGAGCTCGCCAGGCGGACCGGTGTCACACACACCGTGATCCCGATCCAGCCGGTGGTCGACTCCTTCCACCGCGCGCTCACCGCCACCGGCGGGCTCGCCGGCCTGGCCGCGGAGAACCTGCAGGCCCGGGTCCGCGGAACGCTGCTGATGGCACTGTCGAACGCCCACGGCCAGCTGGTACTCACCACCGGCAACAAGAGCGAGCTCGCGACCGGATTCTCCACCCTCTACGGCGACAGCGCGGGCGGCTTCGCCCCGATCAAGGATGTGCCCAAGACCCTGGTCTGGGAACTCGCGCGCTGGCGTAACGCGGAAGCCGACCGCCGGGGCGAGACCCCGCCCATCCCCGAAGAGATCATCGTCAAACCGCCGTCCGCCGAGCTCGCTCCCGGCCAGCTCGACTCGGACCGGCTGCCGGACTACTCCACCCTGGACGCCGTCCTCGACGACTACGTCGAGCGCGACCAGGGCCGCACTGAACTGATCACGGCAGGTCACAGCCCCGAAACCGTGGAACGGGTGATCCGGCTGGTGGACCTCGCCGAGTACAAACGCCGACAGAATCCACCTGGACCGAAGGTGACCTCGAAGGCGTTCGGTCGTGACCGCAGGCTACCGATCACCTCCCGCTGGCGGGAGCACCCGACCCGACCGTCCACCGTCGAGCCACCAGCCACCGAGCCGTCAAGCAGTGAGCCGCCCCCTGCCAGTTCACCTACTGTCCGTTCACCTACTGCCGAGTCGCTCGCCGCCGAATGATTGACCGAGGACCCGGCCATACCAATCGGCACCAATCGGCTGGTTCAGCGTCGCGCGGCTGTCAGGTGAGCGCCCGCCGTTCTCAGTCGTCGGCGTTCCTGCGGCGCCAGGCCGGCAGCAATCGCCAGAGTCGACCGCCGAGGATGAACGCCACGGCGAAGCCGGCGTAGACCAACGGGGTCCACGCTCCCCCGAGTGTGCTGTACCTGCCGTCGACAAAGGTGTACGTGGTCTCCTGGTTCAGATACGTGAACCCGTGCCAGTGGAATGTGCCGCTGGCGTGTGGATCGACCGCGCGAATGCCGTCACCAAAGGCAGTCTGCCCGACCGCCACCAGCTTGGTCATCAAGAGGACCGCGAGGAGCATGCAGGCGGCTCCGGTCTTCCACTCAGGCCGGGGCTGCCACTCCCCGTATTCGGCGGCCAGGTAGCCCGCCGCGAGCCGGCGCAGGTTGCCCAGGCGCCGCAGCGCTTCGGCAGTGCCGACGTCGTCCGCGGCGGCGCGCAGGTTGGTACGCACCTCTCGGCGCTGAGTGATCCGCGATTTCCTCGGCAGATCGGTCAGATAGGTGTCGAGCGTCCACACCGCGCGTTCAATACGCAACCGGTCGGCCCAGGTCAGGGTACGAGTCATGTCAGACCTCCTCGGAAGGTGGGGCAGGCTGCGCAGGGATCGGCCGGGACAGCACCGGGTTGACCACGTCGGCGAGCGACAGCCAGTTGGCGGTCCCCTGTGCCAGCGCCGCGTAGCCCGCCTCGGTGGGTCGGTAGTACTTGCGGGCAGGCCCTGAGCGAGAGGTGACCAGCCGGCTGGTCACCCGGCCTTCGCGCTCCAGCCGGGTCAGCGCCGGATAGACGGTGCCGTCCGAGATGTCGGACAGGCCGGTCTCGCGAAGACGCTGCACCAACTGGTACCCATACGACTCGCGTTCGGCGAGCAGGCACAGCAGCAGCAGTGACAGCACGCCTTTGAGGAGCTGCGGGTCGTGGCCGGTTGGCATGCAAGTAAATTTAGCAAGCTACCTTGCTATGTCAAGTAGCAGGCCAAAAAAAATAGCGGCGGGCACGAGCTCTCCTCGTTGCCATGGCCGCCTGTCGCCGCGAACCGCGGAGCCTTCGGGTACGTCCTCGCTACTCCATAAGGGTGATACGTACAGCATTTAATGCGTCACGGCCCGCCTCGATCACCGCGTAGGAATGACCAGGCATGATCAATAGGACCGTCCCGGGCGGCTGGCCGTTCATCTCAGAAAGATCCAAAGCGGTGCCGAAGATTGCCAGGCCGACGGCCGCACCGACGATCGTGGCCGGATCGGACGACGCCTGCGCGAATCCCGGCAGGCCAACCCGGGTGCCGGGCCGCAGGCTGGCGGCCATCTCCGGGGTGAACAGGTTCGCTGTGTACATCCATCCGTGGTATGTCCTGACCTTGAGGTCAGGAAGATCCTTCTCATAGGCGGTTGTGCGGTGGATGCCGTTGTGACCCCGCACCACCAAGGCAAAAAGATCGTTGGGCGTCAACAGCGCCCGGCCAGAACCGCTCTCCACGAACCGTTCCACCGCATCGAGCAGCTCGGCCGCCCGCACCGCACCGACCCGCCGCAATAGTTCACCGGCAGTGGACATCCCGTTGCTGGACCACCCCCAGGGGGAAGT